>NZ_PNOR01000002.1 GCF_002869765.1 Deinococcus planocerae
GCTCTGGCACTGATGACGGTCATGCCAGACGTTCATTTGAACCGCCTGCTCCTGACGTTCAGCAGAAACTCGGAATTTCTCCGCCAGCACGGCTATTCACTGCGCTATGCGAGGTGCAACTCCTGAGGAAAACACACCCCTGGGTGGAGGGTTCCTGCTCTATGGCTTCTGCCCGGTGGAATCTCCTAAACCGAGATGGCCCTCTTGACTGTTGATTCTTCAAAAAGAAAAAAGAGTAGAAAACATATGATGATCATCATCAGGGCGCCCAGGCGGGGCACGGCCTGGCGCGCCTTTTTCGGGCTGATCCTGCAAAGTGTCGGAGATAGGTCCTGCAAAGTGTCGGAGGCAGGTCCGGTCAATCCCGCAAAGTGTCGGTGGGACGTTCAGGATAGCTGCCCCTGAGTCCTGCAAAGTGTCGGGGGCGACTCCTACAAAGTGTCGGAGGGAGAGGAAGGGTATTCCAGCCTTGTCCCGCAAAGTGTCGGGGGCGACTCCTACAAAGTGTCGGAGGGGCTGTGAGGGCATTTCAACGCGATCCCGCAAAGTGTCGGAGGTGACTCCTACAAAGTGTCGGAGGCTCCTACGGCCAGTCCCGCAAAGTGTCGGAGAGAGCCCTCCTGCCTCTGTCCGCCGAGTCCCACAAAATGTCGGAGGCGAAGGTGTAGCAGCGAAAAGGGAGGGCCCCCGTCACCTGCTCTGCCGGGGACCACAGTGAGTTGAACAGAGACAGGATCAGGGGGTGGGTTGCTCCCAACCTGAGATCTGGCCTTCGATCTGGGGCCGTTCGAGCGAACGCAGTTGGAGAAGGTCCAAGGTGCTGACGCGCCCATCCAGGTACAGCTTCACCGCCCGGTCACGCAGGGGCCGCAGGGCTCCTGTCTCCTCGAATCTCTGCCCAAGGGCCATGAGCGCAGACTCTGGTTTCCTCTCCACCGGAGCCAGGTCTTCCTCATCGGGTGTGGGCAGGGGTGGAGGAGCAGGTCGCTGCGCACTGGACGTTTTCTCCGCGACTTGCACCGGGTACTTGTCCGGGTCGCGGAGCATATCCACCAGGAGGCCCTGACGGTTCTTGACCTTGCCCTTGTAGGCGGTCTTCATCAAGGCCTCGAAACGCGTCAGAGTTTGATGCACGTGCGCTGCGCTGTACTGCACAGCCAATTCCAGGGCAGCCTTGCTGCTGAGATACTGTGACAGGAGTTGGGCCGCCTCCGGATCGGCCATCCGTACCTCTTCCTCAGCGAAGGTGTACGTGAAGGTTTTTTGCCGCCCCCGCCCCTCGGTCTCGACGGTAGCGAGGTAGCCGCTTTCCATCAACGCCTCGTGGGCGGGGATCAGGGCGCGCTCGATGAGGGAAGGCAGGTTGCGACCGTCCATCTGGTGCGACAGTCCCAGGTGCTCAGCCCAACTCAGGAGGGGAAGTTTGACTTCCCTGGGTGGCGTGCCGTTCTCGGCAAGGTTCGTGCGGAGCATGGAGAGCGCCCGGTAAACACTGCGACTCATCGGCTGCTTGAGCCGACCGAGCAGGGCGCTGTCGAGGGGTCGGACGTACCCGGAGCGAATGCTCTGCATCAGCTCCGGGTCGAGGCGAATGACGAGCAGCGTCTTCGCCTGCCAACGGCCGATGTCCTCGACCTTTTCGGTGTTGTCTGCCTGCCAGTGCTTGGCGACCAGGTTGAAATCCACTGTCCGCCAGTCGCGCTTGCCTTGGTCGTACCAACACTCGGTGATGGTGAAGGTGCTGCGCTTGAGCCGGTGGAGGGCGCGTTGCACCTCGCCGTAGCTCCTGGCGTTGTCGGGAAGACAGCTCAGCTTCAGCAGTTCGCTGGCGCTGATGCGGATCTCGCCGCCCGGTCTCGTGTTCTGGAGCACGGCGGCGCTGATCAGGCCCAGCAACACATCGTTGTCGATCCCGTGCGGCACCACGTCATTGAGGTCGGCCGTGCACTCGACGGTCATCGTGCCCAGCGCGTCGAGCGCGAGTTCCTTGCGCCAGCCCTTGAGCGTGGTGCGGTTCTGCGCCAGGACCAGGTTGAGACGGGCGAGGTTCAGCTCGTCGTGCCTCTCCTTGAGCATCACGCGTGAGTTCCCCACCGAGAGCAACATGAGCTGAGTGTACTCCTCATCTCCTTCTCCTCAAGAACAGGATGAGGCGTCGCCTCCCCGGAAGACTCACGCCCTGCTGGAGTTGCACGGCGGCCTCCCGGGCCGGAGCGGGGTTCAACCCCAGACTTCGCAGGGCGCCTGCGGCGCGCTCCTCACTTTCGCGGGCATAGGTGGCCGCGATGAGCCGGGCGAGCTGGACGCGCTCTTCCAGGGTGAGCTGCGGCAGCACGCGCCGGGCCTCAGCGAGTGGGTCCGTGACCGTCCCGCTTCTGCGCGCCGGCTTCGGGCGCGCAGGCGCGCGGTAGGCGCTCTCCAGGCTGGCGAGCGCGTGACGGCGGGTGTAGGGGTCGTGTCGACCGCGTGCGCCCTGCTGCCCGACCCCGTCGGCGTAGTCCAGCATCACGGGCCGGGCGTCCTCCAGGGCGTGTCCCGCCTTTTTCAATTCACGGGCGAGCCAGTACCCGGCGTTGTTCCGTGCGCCGGAGGCCCGGCCCAGCGCCTCCCGCAACAGTGCCGGCGCGTCCTCCCCGGCCCCCAGCCTGCTCGGGTCGAGTTCCGGCAATTCCGGCGGGGGCGGGCAGGTGAGGCCCGTCCACAGGGCCACCGCCTCGGGCAGACACGCGGGGTCGGGCAACTCCTCGCTGAGGAGCTGATACCTCCCGTTGGCCAGAACGCTCGGTGGGAGGACGATCATCCCGCCGTCCCCCCGGACATCCAGGCCGGGGAACGGCGGGTTCTTGAAGCTGCCACTGGCGAGCGTCCGGACCCTCCAGCCAGGATGCGGGAAGTACAGGTGTGGGGACCCGCCCCCCGAGAGGGCGCTGGGGGTCAGGCCCCACTCCTTCAGGAGCGCCCAGCCCGCTGCTCCGTCCAGGTCGATCACCACCCGCCTGCTGATCGTTCCGGTGACGCCCGCCATGCCCGGGACGCGGCGCCGGGGGTGGAACCACTCGCGCAGCAGGTCCGGGCTCACCCGCTCCTGCTGGAACCCCCGCCAGGCAGGCACCCGCTTTCCCTCGTCGTTGATGGTGTAGTGCCCCGTCTCGACCATGACGGCGTGCGGCCCCTTGAAGCGGTGGACCGGGATCACGTTCCACCCCAGGTCCAGGGCGCGCCGCGCCGATTCAAGCAGGTTCATGCGGATTGCCGCTCGTCCGACTGGTCCCCTGTGGTCTCGGTGCTCGCCCCTGTGGGTGTGGCCGGCAGGACTTGAGCAGGAGACGCTTTCCCTCGGGCTGGTTTCTCGCCGCTTTCCTTCCCAGGGTCCTTGCCCGTGTCATTGCCCTGGAGCTGCCGGGCCTTGGCGGCCAGCAGGGCGAACATTTCCGGCGTGCAACCGGCGTAGGTCTCGCGCGTCGCGACCTTGCCCTCGTCGTGCCGGAAGTCGAGCACCTGCGCGACCGTCTCCTTGTGCCACCGCCGGAACCGCTCATCATCGAGGATCGCGTAGGACAGGCAGTCCAGGCGGTGCCTCCCACAGCGCAGGGTCTGCTCCTTCCCGGGGATGGCGTCGAAGCGGCCTTGCGAGAACGCCTCCTGAAAACGCTGGAGGTACAGCTGAAGATAGCCGGGGTGGTCGAATTGAGCCGTCACTTCGGTCAGGTCAGTGATGTGCATGGGACCGTCCTCGTTTTTGAATGAGGCTGCGGATGACGGTGCGGGTGGTGATCTCGTAGGCCACCGGCCAGCCGCTCAGGCGCCGCAGGTGGAGACCGAGGAGGTCGTCGGGCGCGGTGGCCGTCAGGACCACCAGCGTGCCCTGCTCCCGGTCCAGCCGCAGGGGATAGAGGTCGTGCCGGCGGATGGCCTCCTCCGGCAGGAGGTGTTCCTCGAGCGTCACGGGCGCGTGCCGGTAGAGGGGGAGGTTCAGGTGGTCGGCCAGGGCGGCCGCGTAGTCGTCCTCGCTGATCAAGCCGTCACCCAGCAACCCCGCTTCCCGGCCCTGGTACGGCCGCATCTCTGCCTCGGGGATCAGTCCGGTGACCGCGAGGCGGTCGGCCAGACTCAGCGGCCCGGCCAGCGCCTCGGGATAGGTGAGGCGCAGACAGCGGCGGTAGAGGTCGGGGGGTAGGACCGAGCAGGCCAGGTCCCCGCCTCCAGTCAGTGAAATCGCGTGTGCACGTTCCTGGAGCCGAGAGTCGCTGAGGTCGAGGAAAGGGTTGGGAGACAGCAGGCGCAGGGTCTCTCCCTCGCGCCGCTGAGCCAGGGTGAGGGTGTCCAGCGCGAGAGGACGGGGAAGCATCGGTTCCACCCCGCCGCCTGGCCGGTGAATGGCTTCCTCGACCGTCTCGATGTCGTTCAGGCGGGTGTAGACCGGGCGGCCATGCAGCCGGGCCAGACGTCGCCAGAGGTCGTGGGTGTCGGCCGCGGTGCGTTCCAGGACGCGCAGCAGCGTGCCTCCCAGGGTCTGTTGGGCGCGGAGGGCCGTGTCGGCCTCCTCCTCGCTCAGCAGCCCTCCGGCGTGCAGCAGTTCGAGCGTGTCCTCGGTCATGCCAGGCCGCGCCCGGTGTACCAGCGCACGGCGCGGGCGAGGGTGTCGTCTAGGCGGGTCTGGGGCACGTTGAACCGCAGGTTCTTCTCCTCGATCAGCCGCCCGATCCGTCTCGCCAAAGGCTGAACATCCGGGTAGTCGCTCAGGTACCTCTCGGCGTCCTCCCAGAAGCGCGGTGTGGTTGGATGTTGGTGCCGCAGTTCGATCGTCTTGCTGGGGGCGACCAGGTCGAGGGCCCAGCAGGCCGCCTCCAGTTCGGTCTGGCAGAGCTGCTCACCCCGCACCCGCCCGTCGTAGAGGTGCAGTTCGCCTTCGCCGTACAGCAGTCCGGCCACATGGGTCTGCAGGCCGTCGGTGACGGCGTAGGTGTGCAGGTGGTAGTGGTTCAGCCCGTTCATGCGTGGAAGGGTCCCTCCCTCCGCCTGGGTGAGGATGTCCTGCCAGAAGCCGTCGAGCCGGGTGAGGGTGCCCACCCGCAGTTGCAGCGACTTTCTCTGGAGCAGCGCCTTGAGTTCTTTCGGCCACCCGCTCGGCGGACGGCGCATCTGTTCGCGCAGGGTGTGCAGGTTGGTGTGGACGTACACCAGGCTGTGAAACGGCACGCTGCCCAGGGCGGTGAGGAGTGCGCTGAGGCGCTGTTCCTCCTCACCCTGGCCCTGCACCGGCACGGTGAAGTAGTGCCCGGTCTTGCCTTCGTTGCGGACGTGAATGACGGTGAGGTCCTGGCCCGAGAGCTGGAGGTACAGGCGCTGCTCGGGACGTTTGCTGGCTTCAGCAGGCATGGGGCTCCTCGTGACGTTGCTGGTGACGTTGGCGGGCATGTGCGCCGATGCGGCGGCGTTCCTTTGGGAAGATGGCTTCGCCCGTGCGAACCGCGATTAGGTTCCCCTGCTGGTTGCCTACGCGGTCGCCATCGGCGTGAATCCACACCTGCCCGGGTGGGGCTGGCCCGAGCGAGGACGTGGTGAGGTGCTGGGGAGTGAGTCGGCCCCGTTCGTCGCGGACGCTGCGTGTGATCTCCCAGTAGGTATTCACACGTCGGTCGCGGGACGTCAGCCGAGCCTCCTCGACCCACCCGACGAGGCTCGGCTCTCCGGTTCTGAGCCCCGTCGGGGGCCTCCTCGGCAACCGGGGGAGTGAGCTGTGGCCGGAGCGGCCGAGCCCGCAGGGAACGGGGGAGAGCGCGGGCGACGCGACGGCAGGGCTGGGGAGCACGCGGCCGGCCCGGCCGCCTCGGTGCCGCCTCGAAGGTGGCAATCAGGCACCCCTCGATGGCGCGGATCAGCCCGCCACCCACCAGGTGGGCGAGCAATTGCTCCGCCACCTCCCGGGCCACGCCGAGCGCGTTGCGAAACGCCACCCCCGAAAAGCGCCGTGGTCCGTCCGGGTGGAGCAGGGTGGACGCTGCCTCGCTCGCCCGGTGGATCAGCGCCGGGTCCAGTGCCGGGCGCCACGCCGGTGGAGGCAGCCGGTACTGGGTGATCTCGTCTCGCCGCAGCCGCACCGTCTGCCGCTCGACGTCAGGCAGATCCTGCAAGACGTCACTCAGCAGCATTGGATCCCCGCCGTAGCCCCCCGAAACTTCCGCGAGCGCGCGTCGCAACTGGGCGAAATCGGCCCAGGTCCCTACACTTGACAGCACCTCGGTCACGCGTGCCTGCAGCCGGATTCGCCAGTCCCGCAAGCGTTGGGGGAGGTCCTCTCGCAGGAAGTACACCTTCACGTTGCCCCCGTGGGCATGCAGGGTGCCCTCCTCGGTCAACGTGACCAGCGCCTGACGGCAGGTCCGCAGTGACGGTGCACCCGGCTGCCCGCTGCAACGCTGGTACATCTCCGCCGCGGTGATCCCGTTTCGGCTCAGTTCAAGGCACAGGGGGCGTAGGTCGGCTCGCATCTCGCGCGCATGGTGCCCGCTGGACCCAAAACCCTGCGGAGCTTTCTTTAAACCCTCTCTAGAACGCTGTTTTTACGGAAACGGGCTTAAGTTGTTCAGACAGGAGGCGGGACCGTACTGTGTTTGAGATTTCGTTCTCCGCCCTGCTGACCTGATCTTTTTACTGGACGACTGGTAGAAGAAGCCCCCCGTCATAAGCCGCCGAACAGAATGGCCGATAAATTAAGAGATGGTAAAAACGTGGAGCGCCTTCCTCTTTAACTTGTCTAGCACTTTTAAATTTGCTCGTTGGTAACTGAACTTGTCTGGGTCAATTCTGCCGCCCCGGAAGTCGCCGTTGGAGATTTGGGAAGAGGAGAAATGCGAGGATGGCTGGACGTCTGAATGCGGTAAGCCCGGTGCCGCTATTGCCGCGGCCCCACCTTCTGGCACAATTGGCGGCGCCGGTCGCCGTCCTGGCGGCACCTCACGGCTACGGGAAAAGCCGACTGATCGAGACCTACCAGGCGCAACTCACCCTGCGGGGTCAGCAGGTGGTGGCGCTGACCTGCTCGCCTGACGACCGGCGCCCCTTTCACCTCGCCAACCGCCTCACCCGCGCCATCATGCGCGTGACGGGCCGCCGGATGTTCGAGGGGTTGGCCTCGACGTATGCTGCCGGGGACCTGTACAGCGCGTTCGGGCTCGCGCAGGCGGTGGCCGAGGACCTCCTGTACGCCGAGGTTCCCTTCACCCTGCTGATCGACGGCGTCGACGGCGAGGAGGCAGCCACCTTTGTCGCGGAACTGGCGGTGCGTGTCGCTCCCCTGGTCCAGGTGATCGTTTCGGGATACGGGCCGCTCGCCGCGTACTTTCCCGCGGAGGTCACGGTCCTGGGGCGGGAAGATCTGGAGTTCACCTCGCAGGAGGCTGCGGCTCTGGGGGTGCCGGACAACCCGTATGACGGCTGGCCCGCACCGACCCTGATCGTGGCGGGGGGGCAGGGGCAGCCCGACCAGTACACCCAGCAACTGGTTGGGCGCCTCGCCCCCGAGGACCTCGGGCTCCTGCCGGCGGCGCTGCTGGACGTCTGGCACCGTCAGACCAGCAGCCAGGTGTGCAAGGCGCTCGGTCTTCCCCGCAACTACCTCCGCCGCTTCGAGGAGCTGGGCTTCCCGCTCCGTCCTCACGGCGACGGCGTGGCTCCCCCAGCGCTGCTGCGTGAGGCGATGCTCGAGGAACTGCGCCGGACGGACGCGGACAGCTTCCGCAAGTCCAGTGAGCGGCTGGCGACGCTCATCGAGGCGACCCGGCCGATCCGCGCCCTGGAACTGCGCAGTGAGATCGGGGATGAGGAGGGAGCATTGGCGCTGGCCCGCACCCGGCTTTCCATCTGGTCGCGTGAGCGCCACTGGTCACAGGTCCGGGCCCACCTGGAACCCTTCTTCAACCGACTGACCGCCGACGAGCAGTTGTTGCTCGCCCGCGCACAAGACGGGCTGGCGACCCATCAGGAGGAGGTGGGCCGCGCCCTGAAGGTGGCTCAGCACGCCCGGCACCAGGGCGCCCGTGAACCGGAAGCAAGCTTCGTGGTGGGGGAGATGCTCCTGCGGCTCGGCTGGCTTGATCAGGCTGTGAGCGTCTTCGGCGAGGCGGTGAGGGCCTCGCCGGAGGGGAGCGCGCCGCGCCTGCGCGCTCTGGGTTGGCTCGCGTTGTGTCTCGTGGCGCAGGGTCGCTCCGGCGCCGCGTTGATGGAGTTGCAGACCGCCTCAGGCGCCGCGGTGGGGCTGCCCGCCGAAGAGATCGGGGTCTTCTACGTCGCGAGGGCGAGTGCTTGCCTGCGTCTCGGTGACGTCCGGGCCGCACGGGACGCGGCGCGTCAGGCTCACATGGTCTACAGCTACAACCTGCCGCTGGCGTTGTCGGACCTGACGGTGACCTTTGAGCTGCTGCATCTCCTGATCGACCTCGGCGACCTCCGGGAAGCCCGCCTGCTGCTGGGGCAGTTGCCGCGTGTGACCGTCCCCGTCGGGCGCTGGTACGGTGCGAGCCGGGCGCTCTTGCAGGCACACCTGGCTCACCGCGAGCTGCGGCTGGGCGACGGTGAGGAAGAGGCGCCCGGGCAGGCCCGGCGTGCCCTGGAGGAAGCGCGCCTGGGGGGTTACCACACCCTGGAGGTGCAGGCCGGTCTCCGGGTGTGTCTGCTGCACGTGCACCGCCACGAATACCCGTCGGCACTCTCGCTGGTCGGACAGCTCGAGGCGCTCTTGCCCCGTGACCCCTGGGTGGAGCCCACCCTGTCGGACCTCAAGGCGGTCTTGCGGGCCTGTCTGAGTGAGATGCCGCCGCCGCCCTCCCAGCGTCCCGTCGCGCTCCGTGAGAGTGCGCTGGTCCGGGCGCTGGTCCACGGTGGGCGCGAGGGCCACGAGCAGGTGTACGGTGCGGCCGTCGTGACCACCTGGCGGAACTGGTTTCCCTGGAGGGGCGGTGGACGGGTTCCGGACAGCGGGGCCGATGTCCTCCCGGCCGGCCCTCTGCCCGGGTGGACCTCCCTGGAGATCTCCCCGGGTGGGTACGGCCTCCCCCCGGTCGAGGAGCGCCCACCCGAGCATCACACCCTGGAGGTGCGCCTGCTGGGAACGCCACTGGCGCGGCTGGACGGCCGGGTGCTGGAACTGCCGCCCCGGGCGCTGGCGCTGCTGGCGTACCTGTGCGACGGCGAGGTCCACCCAGCGAGTGAGCTGATGGAGGCACTCTTCAGCGATTCCCGGCGACCCCGGGTGTACCTGTCCGTCACCCTGAGAGAGCTGCGTTCGTGTTGGCAGGGCGTCGTCGGTCAGGCACGCGACCCGGTGGTCCGGGTGGGCGGAGGCTACCGCCTGGCCCCCGAAGTGCGGGCCCGTTGCGACCTGCGCGAACTGCGTGGCGCCACCTTGCGTGGGGTGCTGAGCCTCTACCGGGGACCTCTGGCCCTGGAGCAACCCTGGATGTTCGTCACCCCGGACGAGCTTCGCCAAGGCATTCTGGCGCGCTTGAAGCAGGAGGCCGACCCGCGCGAGGCGCAGGACATGCTCTCGCGGCTGCGCGCCGTGGATTCCGGGTTTCCTGCCTGGAGCAGTGACCACACCTGAGACGGGAAGGTCGCCAACCTGGGGTGGACCCATACTGCCCTCATGCTCGTCTTCCCGCCGGACTGGACTGAAACGCCCCCTTACACCCTGCGACCGGTCGGTCCCCAGGTCGGCTATGTGCCGCGGGTGCGCCGCCGCGTCCCCGTCTACTGGGCGCTGGCGTCCGTGGACCCCGAGATGGACTCGCTGCCGGTGTTCGTGCTGGCCCCGGAGGGCACATCATGGTCCGCCCCGGGCGCGGCTTTGCTGGGGAAGGACGGGCAGGTGGTCGCCTACGCGACCTCGGCGAGCCGCCGTGACCCCTGCGTGTCCGCCGTGCTGGAGCGGGCCCTGGACCTTTCCGCCGGGCAGACCCTGGCCACCTGGGACGCCTCCTGCTGGGCGGCGCAACTGCTCGCGTTCCGAACGCCGGGCGCCTCCCGGGAGGCCACCTGGATGCGGCTGAGCCGCCAGCCGGTGTTCTGCCTGCGCAGCAGGCTGGAAGAGCAGGACATCGACGTCTTCACGCTCGCCCAGGCCTGCGCCCAGTTCGGTCTGCCCGCGCCCGGAGAGGACGTCCTCTCGACCGCGTTCACGGTCCGGGCACTTCTTCAGGTGGCGTGGGCAGGTCGTACCGCTCACAGAGTTGGGTGAGGAAGGTGCGGTGGTGGGCGCGGGCGGCCTCGACGGTGGCTGCCCGCGCCACCACTTCACCCCCGTCGCCACGCACCAGCACCGTCTCGTAGAGCAGGGGCGGGTCAGCGCCCTCCCAGACGGGGACGAAGAGCGTGACCAGACTGAGGTAGTCCGGGTCAGGCAGAAAGTGCATGCTGATCACCCGCTGCCGGGCCCGCCAGACGGTGGGGGGGAGCCGCTCCACCTCGACCGGCCGCCCTGTTTCGTCGGGAAGAAAAAACCGTGCCCCGTCGCCGTAGGGCCTCTCGTAAAGCAGGTCCGTTGCCCGCTGCCGGTCGACGTTCATGCCGTCAAGCGTACCTCCCCGGCGTGACCGCACCGGAGAAATGTGACGGGGTGCTACCCCCCCACGCCCAGCGCCCTCATCACCTGCGCGTGCATGGCGGGCGGATAGACCGCGACGCTGATCCGGCCCTGGGTGTTCCAGAGGGTGTCGAAGTCGCGGTAAGAGATGTAGGCGTACCCGATCAGGGGGTCCGCCAGGTACAGCCGGGAGAGGCGGTCGTCAAACCCACGGATCACTCGGAAATGCGGCACCTTGCCGACTTCCTGGGCGTACTGCAAGACGATGCTGGGCACGCCCAGCGCGATCAAATTCTTGAGCAAGGGAGTCTGGCTGCCCCGGATCTGCACGGCCCGCAGGCCGTAGCGGCCGACAAAGTGCTCGATGGCCTCCACCTGCATGTAGCCGCCCGGGGACGGTTTGGTGGCCCGGCTGATGGTCTGCACCGGGACGGTGAAGTCGTAATACGCCAGCACCATCGCGATGCTCGCGGGGCCGCAGTCGTTCCAACCCTGATACACGACGGGCAGGTGCTGCAGGGCCAGGGCGGGCTGGGAGACGGCCCGGGCGGGAAGGGCCAGGGTGAGCAGCGCCCCCAGCGTGAGGGAAAGAAGCCGTCGTCGCATGTGGCCACTGTGCGGCCGGGTCAGGTTGGACTTCGCGCCTTCCAACCTGACCTCCCCCCAGGATGGCACCATGCTGACGCTGACCCACGGCACCTCCGCCGAGTTCACCGCTGCGCTCGCGCGTCCGGGCGTCCTGAAACCTGGCGGCCAGTTCGCCACGTTCACCCTGGCCGGAGAGTTCGAGCGGTCTCGGGAGGACGGGGCGCCGATCCGGACGATCTTTTACCAACCCTGTGTTGCCGCGGGTCGTCTGGCAGGACGGCTGGGGACGTTGGGTGCGGGCGAGGCGATCAGTGGAATAGGCGTGCTGGCCGCGTATGAGGGGGAGATCGTCATCGCCGTTCAGGATGCGGCACGCCTGCCTAGCGAGCACGTCCGCCTGGAACTGGACGGCGGCGGGGCCGCGCGGCTGCTTCGTGCCCGTTGGCGGGTCCGGGCGCGGGGGGTGTTGATCACCCCACCGCAGGCCCAGCGCCTGGAGAACGAGGTGCCGGTGACGAACATTCGACTGGGGCTCACGCCGAAGCGGACGGAGGGGACGGAGACACCACTGGTGCCACTGGAACTGGCCGCCTACGGGGAGCTGGCGGTCGTGCTCGCCGGGCAGGGCAAGGGAAACTACCTCGACACCTGGGGTGTGTTGCAGCGTCGTCAAGGAGCACAGCGCCGCTTTTCCCGGCTGGAAGTGCAGGACGTCGAGCCCCTGCACGGGACGCGGGCGCTGCTGTAGGACAGCTTGGAACTTCGGGGGTCCCCGCAGAGCGCGGGACCCTTTCTCGTGTGCTGTCCCAGGGATCTTCGGCCGCTCTCCCGGGTCGGGAGAGAGCCGCGTCTCAGCTCGTCAGGACCCGCCACACCAGCGGCACCGCTCCCAGGACAGTGACAAAGGCGTTGTCGCACCCGTGACAGAGCATGGCCGCCCGCAGGCCATAACGCGCCGCCGCCCAGGAGAACACCGCCCCACTCATCAGTTGCGGGATAGCCAGGCCGAGTACGGCCGGATGGTGGGGCAGATCGGGATAGTTGTACAGGTGCCCCAGCGCGAACAGCGTGTTCGTCACCGCCGCGCAGCCGATCAACCAGCCGGGAGAAAGTTGTCCGCTGGGATGCCGCTGACGCAAGCCTAGGGACAACCAGGCCAGGACCAGGGGCGTGATGAACACGATGGTGGGGCTCCATTGCCGCTGATCCAATGCCGCCTTCAACACGTCGAAGGCATTGAGCCCAATGCAGCCCACCAACGACACGACCCCAAACCACGGCAACAGGCGCCAGGCCTCCTGGGGACGACGTACCCCGGGGTTGCCCAGGAAGGCGGCAAAATCGACCAGCCCGGGGATCAGGGCCAGCCGGAACAGCGCCTCTTCGATCATGGGGCTCCAGACGATCCGATCCAGCAACTCGTCCGAGGGACCCCGCTTGGGCGTCCAGCCGGTCTGCTCGATCACCCACGGAACGACCCAACGTGACTGCACCACGACCTCCAGCAGCACCACGAGCAGCACCAGCCCGAGTATCCACGGCACATGCCGAAGTGGCAGACGCCAGTGCAGGGAGAGAGGCGCCAGAGCTGGGGGCTTGGTCATCCGGTGTCCTGACCGGGTCCTGGATGGCCGATGACCCGTGCCTGGCAACGTGAAAGAGAGCCGGAGTGTCTCAGTACGGAAAACCGGACGCAGGCCAGCCCCCAGGCGCTCCCTGACGAGGCGCTGGACGGTCTTTCCAGCTTCAACGGAACACCTCCCGGTATCCGCGCCTCCCTCCTTCTGCCTCCCAGGGATCAGGAAGAGACAGGCCTTCCAGCAGCTCACGCTCCAGCACCAGGCTCTCGAACCTCACCTCGCCGTCCTGAGCCAACGCTCGCAGGACGGCGCCCGACCCGCCGACTGTCCACTCGGCGGTCAGCCGCTCGCCGTCCTCATCCGGCCAGCCACCCGTGCACACCAGCGCCCGCGCATCCTCGTGCGCCAGCGCGGGGTAACGGCGTTCGGTCGGGACCGTCTCCAGGGGCCAGGCCGACGTGCCCGGCACCCGCAGCACGACGACCCGTCCATGCGTATGGGCCAGACAGGCCAGCAGCAGGGCGTGGAGATCAGGGTCGAAATCGGTCCCCAGATAGTCGGTGACTTCACCCGGCTGGATGGTCGTGCCGGCTGTCAGCAGGAGGGTGAGGTGAGGCTCCCCGACCTGCTCCAGGTGGACCGACTTCTCGACCTGCGGGGGCAAGGGGTCGTTTCCCCTAAGCAGGCGGTCGAGCGCCGTGGACCCCGTCACCAGCACTTTCACACGCGGCTGCCCGCTGCGTTCGGCTGCGACCTTCCGAAGGACCGCCTCGCGGTACGGCTGGTCGGTGAGGACGAAGAACGTCCCGTCGTCCAGCCGGTGCCCGAACACCCGGTACGTCTTGCACGTGGGTTCGTCGAGCAGGTGCGCGGCGTCCTCGCGGGGCGGGTCCAAACGGACGTCCACGAAGGGGAGGCCACGCGCGAGGGCCAGCGCCCGGAAGGCCAAGTCCTCACTGATCCGCCGGCCCTTCAGGAGCGTCTGTTCCAGGCGCGGGTCCGACAGTTCCGAGGTTTCCACTCCCCCATACCCGAGTTGCAGCAGCGCTTCGGGGATGGACATCCGCCGGGACGTCCCACGCTCCGGAAGGGTCCTGGGTTCCCCGTTCTGGCTGGACCCTGGGTGGGAGACGTCGACACCCGGCGTGATCTGCGCATCGGGTGGGCGGTCGGCGATCACCACCTCGGGTCCGGTTCCCCGTTCGGGTCCTTGGACAGGGGAAGGCGGCACGGAGGGCTCCGGTTGCGTGGCGAGGGCTGCCAGATCGACCGGCGGTCGGTACTCCGACTCGGGCACGGTGGGCGGGGGGTTGACCCAGGCCGGTTCGCTCGGTCGGTTGGCGGGTCGGCCCACCACGATCAGGGCGGATGGGGGAAGGTAATACAGGTTCTCTTCCTGAAAGGGATGGCTGCTGGCCCGTACCGTCTGCCCATCGGCCTCCGCCTCGACGAGGGCGCGGACCGCGTCGAGGACCCGCAGGGCCCGCTCGGCCTGTGGAACTCCGTAGGCGGCGAGCGCCTGGCCGATCACCTCCTCGTCGAGGAAGGTCCGTGCCCGTTCCAGGACGTGCGCGTCCTGCTGAGAGCGAGACCACCGTCTGCCGCCTGGAGGACGGAGACGGCCGAACTGGAAGAAGGTCAGCCGAGCCTCGCTCCGGAGGACATCGGCGAAGGTCGGTTGTTTCAAGGGCTTCCTCCTCTCACCACCGGCGCACACTCCAGGGCCGGTAGCCGTCCAGCCACAGGTGCAGCCAGTACGCGAGCAGGTATCCGCCTAGCGCCGCCGCAAGGAGCGGCCCGTCCGGGATGGGCACCCGCGGGGGGACGTCCAGGGCACGGTCCACGGCGAGCAGTGCGGTGACCGGCAGGGTCAGCAGGACGGCCGCGTACCCCAGCAGCAGCAGCGGTCCGCGGATGTAAGTGTGCGTGACGCCCCGGTGCCGCACGAACAGGCTCAGCGGGCGCCACAGGTCTCCCCAGACCCCCCAGTTGCGCCGGGCCCGCACGCGAACGTGTCCCGCCAGGTCGAGGTCGGGCGTGATCAGCAGCGTCCCGGTCAGGTATCCCATCGCCAGCGAGAGGAGCAGGTCCTGGGAAACGTGCAGGGCGGTCAGGGGTCCGGCGATCCCCACCAGGGCGAGCAGATTGACGCCGGTGTGCAGGTCACCGCTGGGCATCGCTGCTGGGCGTGACGTTGAGGGTCGTGCGGCTGGTGTACTCGTTGATGCCGACGCGGTACGGCCACAGGACCGTGGGAGTGGCCCCGGCGTCGGCCGCACTGGCGGTCACGGTGCCGTAGCGGGTGGTGCCGGGGGCGACCACGAGCGTGCTGAGGTTCGTCTTGACGAGCACGCTGCCGCCGTTCTGACCGTGGATCGCCAACTGCCGTTCGTTGAGGGTGACCGCCCGGGACCCAGCCTGCACGCGGTAGTGCATCACGAGCACGTTCCCGTCGCAAGTGGCGGTGAAGGTGAAGCGCGGGGTCTCCTCGGCGCCGAGGGCCGCACCCGGACGGAGGCTGGCGGTGGGGGCGCTGGCCTGTGGAGTCGGCGGGGCCGGGCTCGTCTCCTCGGGGTCCTGGACCGTGACGTTCACGATACTGCCCGTGTGGTCGCTCGACAGGGTGAGGCGCCAGGTGTAGGTTCCGCTTTCGGTCACGATCTGTAGAGGCGTGGAGCCGTACCCAGTGAGGCCCGCGAGCAGCACGCGGTTGCCGTCCTTTCTGCGGTCGACCAGCCCGTCGCGTGTGACCAGGACGTCCTTGACGGCCTCGGGGAAGACGAGGGTGCCGAGGGCACCGGGACCGAGCGTCAGGGTGTAGTGCTGGGCCTGCTGCGGGGTCAGGATGACGTTCACGTCCTTCAGGGCGACGGCGGGTGTGGAGATGAGGGCGAGGAGGGCGAGCAGGGTGAGGCGTCTGGTCATGGGTGGATGTCCTCCACCCTGGAGTGTGGTGGCGGGCCAGGTTGGACGCTGCGGCATGTCGGGCAGCCGTGGGGCCCTGTTGTTGCCGGCCACGTGCTCCTGGCCCTGCTCTCGCTTGAACGGCCGGATGTCCTGACCCTCACACACCCCTTCGTTCCCGTTCACGTTTCGCGCCGGTTGACCGGAAATGCTCGGCTGCCAGGCTCCACTTCGGGTGAACACCCCCAGGCTCCCGATGCAGCGGCAGCGCACCTCGCCTCGCCAGAGCGCACGGGCGAGCACGTCCGTGACCACCGAGCGTGGAAGATCGGTGGTGGTCACGAGCGCTGCCACGGTGCGCTGCCGCTCGACCTCGGCGAGGACCCGCTCTTGGGTCACCTCGTCGGGCTCGATGTCCAGGGTGGTCAGATGATGGAGGCGGAGAGTTCCTGCGCGGTCGGCGGCCTTGCACACCAGGCCAGCGTCCTGAAGAGTCCTGAGGAGGGTGTGGGCGTCCGCACGCGGGAGGCCGGTGAGGGCCGCGATGTCGCCGGTGGTGGACGGGCCTTGTCCGAGGAGGTCGAGCACGTGCAGGCTGTGGAGAGGGGAGAGAGCGTTCATGCCGCTCCACCACGCGCTGTGTGAGGGACCAAGCGGGCGAGCAGGGCCCGTTGAATGAGCAGATGCGCCTGAGCGGGCTGTTGGACGTACAACTGCTCATACTTGGGGCGCAGACCTGCAAGTTCACGAACTTCTGGTAACAGGGGGAGCGCGCCGACGAAGTAGCTGTCCCCCTGGACATAGACGTGGGGCCCCCCAGCGTGTTGGTGGAGGACCAGGGCGGTGAGGAGGCTCAGCATCAGGAGCTGGGCTTGGTCGCGCCCGACCTCGAACAGGTCCCCCAGCGCTTCGGTGAGTTCCTCGCGGGCCTGTGCGGAGCGCAGCGGCACGTCGTTCATGACGTGGTGCTGGTGTATCGGTCGAACCCGAGGAGGAGTGTCTGGCACCCGGTGCTTGCTGGCAGGCGGGGAGGACTGGGAGGATGACCCGGGTGCGGGACACACTGCGGACAGGGCGGCATACCCCCATTGTTCCTGTGGGTCAGGGTGGACGCGGGCCCTTCCGCACTCGGCGAGGTTGTCCTTGACCAGCTTGTCCACGAACGGCGGTGATCCGATGTGCTGGGGCCTGGTAGAGGCAACGCTTCTGGGCAAGGGCGTAGCCCGGCCCGGCCCGGCAGGCCTCACCACTGCTGGATGGCCTGCCGGGCGCGCTTCACGCCGACGCGCACGTACCCGCGCGTCGTATTCACGTTGGCGTGCCCCAGCACCTCCGCCACCGCCACGAAGTCCCCCAGCGCCTCGTACAACCGGCTCCCCATGTACTTGCGGAAGGCGTGGAACCCCCGGAAGTCGTTGCCCCCGTCCCTCCGCGCGAACAGCGGCCGCACGTGATACGCCGCGCCCTGCCAGGTGCGGTACGGGAAGATGAAGTCCTCACGGTGACGCCGGGTCCGGGTCACCCCCCGGTAGGCATGCAGCGCGTCAGCCAGCCGGGGGCTGATCGGGACCACCCGGCTCTTGCGCCCCTTGCCCGACTGCACGACGAGGTGCGGCTCGTCGTCCCCCGCGTCCACGTCCGGCCAGCGCAGGCTCAGGGCCTCGTCGATGCGCAGCCCCGAATGGGTGAGGACCAGCAGCAGCGCCCACACCTCCAGTTGCCGGGAGCGCTTTGCTGGTGTCTCTGCCTCCCCGTAGGCGTCCCGGGCGCGGGTCAGCACCCGGGCGACGAGGCTCTCGGTGTACGGCGCGTTCTTCTCCAGGGGATGCCGCCGGTCGCGGGGGAGGCGCACGTCCTCGAAGGGGGAGGCCTGGGTAGCCCCTGCCCAGCGCAGCGCCTTGTACAGGGTGATCCCCGCCGCCACTCGGGCCTGCACGGTGCTGATCGACTTGCCGGAAGCGATCAGGTCACCTATCCACGTCTGAGCGTCCTCACGCTCGGGACCGAGGACCTTCCAGGCCCGGTTCGTCATGTGGTCCACGAGCTGCCGGACCCCGGTGCGGTAACTGAGCAGGGTGTGGCGGCTGATCAGGACGCCCGACTGCGCGTGCTGGGTGAGGTAGGCCTCGACCAGGGACCAGAGCGCCTCGGCGTCCTTTTCGGCGCAGGCCTGGACGGCGCGGCGGCGGCGCTCGTCGGGGTGGAGGGTCACCCAGTCCCGGGCCCGGTCGTGCAGGTCCTGGCGAACCAGGTCGAGGGACCAGCCCGTCATGCTCGAGGTCTCCGCAGGTGCCGGGCGAGGACGGCTTCCACCACGTAACCGGGAACGTCGCGCTGCCCCTCCTCCCAGGCGTCGAACAGGGCCCGCGCCAGTTCACGGATGGGCGGGAGCAGGGTAGGATTGGTGGCGAGCCGTTCCGCCTCACGCCGCTGCGCCTCCGGGTCCAGGCCGTCCTCAGCGAAGGCCGCAAGCAGTTCCTCAACGCGCAGGGCGTCGGTGCCTTGCAGCGCCACGTCCTGGCGCATGTGGGCTTGGCCGTACCGCCCCTCGTACACGGGGGTGTGCAGGGGGCCGGCGAGGAGGCAGGCGAGTTCGAGGAGGGCCTCGTGCTCGTCCTGGGGCCAAGTGTCGGGAAGTTCGCGCACCACCGCGGCAAACTGGTGGAAGCCGGGGACCGGGATCTCCTGGGGGTCGAAGGTTACCCGGACGAGGTGGATCTGCGAGGCTGGAGTCAGGGCGTAGTACGCGGCGGCGTGGCCGGCCTCGTGGTGCATGAGGGTGATGGCTTCCACGAGGTCGAGGAGTTCGGCGGCCAGAGTCGCCGCTCGTTCGGGCGTCTTTGCTTGGCGAATCTGAAGGGCGAGGTCGCGCAGCCGGTTCGTGACCGGGTGATCCTGGAAGTGGGGGTGGCGGCTCAGGAAGTCTGGGAGGCCAGCGGCGACGGCGAGGGGAGCATGGGGGTGTCGGGCAAGGCCGCGCAGCCGGGGGTGAAGAGCTGGAACCACCCCGGAATTTTACAATAATTGGTCTTATTGGAAGAATGTTCTGGGTACCCGCCTTCTCTGCCAGTTCGCAACAGGACGTGTTGACGTACCCCGCTGTCCTGGCGCAGGCTGAGGCACCAGAGTCCGAGGCCGCCGGAAGACGTGGCCCACGCACGGGGCTCAGCCGCCGGGAAGCTGGGACCACGACGGCCATTGGACGGGCAGGGGCACGCGGCCTCGTAGACGCACCCCTGCCCCGCTTGTGGACTCCGGCTAGCTATGGAGGCCACACGGTAGGCCGTTCTCGAGAGGCTTGTCCACTTCAACCTCTTGAGAGGCGAAGTTAGATGCGTTTAGTTCTCCTCCTTCTGTTCCTCATAGGATACGACTGCACTCCTGCTTAGGATGTATGGGTCCGCAGGTACATTTAAATTAGCAGCGACTGAACCAACGCCGACGAGGCCGCATTCGCGTCGCAGCCCATTCGGCGTCCGACTGCTCCTGCCACCCCGTCCGTAGTCCAGAGACAATAAAGGGCAGGCTGAACAAGCCCAGTTGGTGCAACAAGAATGCCGCCATGAGGGCGTTGGCCAGGATCAAGACGGTGAGACCTTGCTCCTTACGTTGAACAATCGAGCGCATGGCCGATCCAGTAATCACCAGCGGAATCATGCCTACGATGGAGTCCGACAGCCAATTGCTGTCGGTGTAATGGGAAAGCGCCCCCGAGACCGTATGGTCTAGAGGCATGACGAGCGGGTCAGGGATATATCCCTGTAGGGCCGACCAGGTATGCACCACCGTGTCCCGGCCTCGATCGACGAGCACCTGCAGCGCGGGGATATGATCGCTTACGGTCAGGGCCACCACCAGAACGGACAGCGTCAGGATTTTGCGTACCGTCGCTGAGGATGTCAGGGGACGGGTACCCCACCCGGTGCGGACTTTCATAGTCTGAAGTATGGCGTTTCTCGGGCGTCGGTTCCCGTCCCCGACGGAGCAGGTCGGGGTGTGGAGCAAAGCGCCCCGCAGGGGGCACCGGGCCGAGGCGTTTTTACTCGGCGGTGTCGCCCGTGCTGCCGAGTGCCCCTTTCAGAGTGTTGGCGATTTTGAAGGCGACTTTGCGTCCAGCGGGGATCTGAATCCTCTCGCTGGTGCCGGGGCGCACGCCGGTGCGGGCAGCGGTCTCCTTCACACTCAGCGTCCCCAGACCAGGCAACCCCACGCTCTTCCCGCTCCGAATCGCCTCCACGATGACTTCCATCACCGCGTTCACGGCCTGGTCGGCCTGCTTCCTCGTCAGGCCTGCCTTGTCGGCCACCTGCTCCACCAACTGCGTCTTGGCGACCTTGCCGCCGCCCCGCCCGCCGGTCGCCTCGGGGGCAGGCGCGGATTGCTCGGCCTCAGCCGCATCCCGTTTGGGAGCCCTGGTCGCGGCGGGCTTCCTGGCCGGGGCCTTCGTCGACTTTTTCGTCATGCTGCGCATCGTGCCTGCCCGGTGGCGAAAAGGCAAGCGGACGCCAGGCCCTCCCCCATGCCAGAACGCCCGCGCGCCCAAAGGGGAGGGGTCGCCGCTTCCCTCACACGGCCGCCCACGGGCGCAGAGGCCCCTGGACAGCTTCAGGGTGGACCGCAGGGCTTTACCGAAGTTGAACACACGTTTTCTAGCATGGTCCCGATGAACCTCCTGCGCATCAACGAAAAGGCGCTGATCGGGCTGGGCCTGGTCGCCGCCGGGGTGGACCTCGCCCTGTTCCCCGTGACGTTCGGGGACGCGCTGCCCTGGGGGCTGGCCGCCGCGTGCCCGGCGGCTCTCCTGCTGCTGCGTCCGGGCCGGTCCTCCCGGAATTTCGGGTCCCAGCCCGGACCGGCCCCTCGACCCGCATGGGTCCCGGTCCCTGCCGTCGTCCCGGGCAGGCCGGTGAGGCGCTGACGTGACGACGAAGGCACGCCCACCCCGACGGGCCGCAGCGCTGCTTACGGCAGCCCTCCTGAGCACGGCGCTGGCGGGCGCCGGGCTGTGGTGGTCCACGCGGGGGGACGCCGGCACCACGGGAGGACGCCTGGGTGGGGACTTCCACGTCCTGCGGGCCCTCCCGGACGGGCGCCTGCTGTACGGCCAGCACGCGGGCGTCTCGGCGAGCCAGGACGGGGGCCGGACCTGGGGTCTTCCCGGTGGGGGCGAGGAC
Organism: Deinococcus planocerae; assembly: GCF_002869765.1. NCBI lineage: Bacteria > Thermotogati > Deinococcota > Deinococci > Deinococcales > Deinococcaceae > Deinococcus > Deinococcus planocerae. The sequence continues at coordinate 20,826 of NZ_PNOR01000002.1, forward strand.
GCGATGGCCCTCGCCGCATCCCCGCGGGCACCGGGCGTTCTCGTCATGGCCGGGCACGACGTCCTGCGGGTCAGCCGTGACGGCGGACGGACCTGGCGGGACCAGGGCTTCGGGAACCTGCCGGGCACCGACATCCACGGGTTCGCCGTGGCGCCCGACACGCCGAACGTGTGGTACGCGAACCTGGCCGGTCGAGGCCTGTACCGGACCGAGGACGGCGCGGACTGGCGCCCCGTGTCCCCGGCCCCGGCGGGCGCGATGGCCCTCGCCGCGGGTCCGGGTTCAGCGCCGCGCCTCTACGCCCTCACGCTGGAGGGCGGGCTGATGGTCTCGGACGACGGCGCGACCTGGCAACGCGCCGGTGCGGCGCCGCGGGCGGCCGGTTCGGGCCTGGACGTTCATCCGGTCAGCGGCCACGTCTACGTGGCTGGTCCCGCCGGGGTGGCACGTTCGGAGGATCAGGGGGCAAGCTGGACGAACCTGAACCTGCCGGAAGGTGCGCTGCTGGTCACGGCGGACCCGCAGGACGAGACGAGGCTGTACGCCGCGGGTGAGAGCGGCACCGTGTACCGCTCGGCGGACGGGGGACGGTCTTGGAACCGCTGAGGGTCCCCCGCTGGACGGGCCCGCTGGCACTGGGCCTGGCGTTCCTGGGGCTCGTCCTCGGGTGGCCCGCCCTGGCCCCGACCTTGCGGGAAGCTGCCGGGGACCTCTACCGCCTGAGCGGGACGCTCAATGCCGTCCTGGCCGAGCCCATCAACCGCCTGCGGGCCCAGACGGGGGCGTCGCTCCTCACGCCGTTCCTGCTGGGCCTGCTCGCCGCCACCGCCCCCTGCCAGCTCTCGACCGGCGCGGCGACCCTGGCCTACGTGGCGCGGGACGGGCACACCGGGGGGGCGTGGCCGCGCAGCCTGGCCTTCGTGCTCGCGCGCGTGCTGGTGTACCTGGGACTCGGGACCGTGGCCGTGTACGCCCTGGGCGGGGCGGTGCAGGCCCCGGGCCCGTTCTTCACGGGTGTCCGGCGGGGGATGGGGCCGTTGATGCTGCTCGTCGGCCTGGGGCTGGTCGGGGTGATCCGCCCGCGCCTTGCGGTGGGGGGCCGGCTCGCGGGGGGGTTGGAGGCCCGCGCGCGGATGTGGCGGGGAACGCTCGGCGCGTTCGCGCTGGGGCTCGCGTTCAGCCTCGCGTTCTGCCCGACGCTCTTCCTGCTGTTCTTCGGCCTGACGGTCCCGCTCGCGGTGACGGCGCCACTCGGCGCGCTCTACCCGGTCGCGTTCGCGCTGGGCATGACCCTTCCCCTGCTCGTGCTCGTCGCGTTCCTGCCGGGCGCGGGGAGTGGACGGGCGTACGTGGGCGGGCTGCGCCGCGCCTCGCGGCTGGGCACGCCCCTGGCAGGGGCAGTGTTCATCGCCGTGGGGCTGTACGACACCCTGGTGTACTGGTTGCTGTGAACCTCGACCCCGTCGGGAGGAGACCTTGAATGCGGGGCGCCACACCTCCCTCTTCGCGTGGTTGGGAGCCGTACAAGATTCGGGAGTTTTGATGCGTTGGGTAAGAAAGAACGACTGAGACGAGGCTTTTCAGCCCAGTGAGGAGGACCCGCTCCCTTACACTGAAGGTGCGTGAACCGCACCGACCGTCTGCTCGCCATCGTCCTCGAGCTGCAAGGACGCGGCCGGGCGCGCGCCGAGGACCTCGCCCGGCAGCTCGATGTGTCCAGGCGGACCATCTACCGCGACGTGCTCGCCCTGAACGAGGCCGGGGTGCCCATCGTCAGCCTCCCCGGACAGGGCTACACCCTGATGCCCGGCTATTTCCTGCCGCCGCTGCGCTTCAGCGTGGAGGAGGCCGTCATGCTCCTGCTGGGCAGCGACGTGGTGGCTCAGGCCTTCGACGCGGGCCTGGCGAGCGCCGCCGGAAGTGCCGCGCGCAAGATCGGCGCGGTGCTCGCCGAGGACGTGCGGCGGGAAGTTCAGTTCCTGCGCGACAACCTCCGGCTGGTGCAGCGGGACCCCGGCGGGGAAGCAACGCTGGCCTTGCTCCGGGTCCTGCGTCAGGCCACCCTCGAGCGGCGGACGGTCGAGTTCCGGTACCACAAGCCCCAGGCCGCGGAGGAGACGCGGCAGGTCGATCCGCACGGGCTCTTCCGCCTGAACACGGTCTGGCTCCTCGCCGCCTTCGATCACGCCCGGGCGGAGTTCCGCCACTTCCGCCTCGACCGCATCGAGGGCCTGCGGGTGCTGCCGGGGAAGTTCGAGCGGCAGCCGCACTTCAGGTTGGAACGCGACGAGACGCGTGAGGGGCGCGAGCTGGTCGTGCGTGCCCTCTTCGACCCGGAGGTGACCCGCCTGGTGGGGCAGAACCTCTCGTACTACGTGACCCGGACCCAGGAAACCCCGGACGGGCTGCTGGTGACGTTGCACGCACGTGCTGTCGAGGAGGTGCTGCCCTGGCTGCTGTCCTGGGGTGGCCGGGTGCGCGTCCTGGAACCGACCTTCGTGCAGGCCCGGCTGCGTGAGGCGGCCCAGGAGATTCTGGCCCGGCACCCCTGACGGCTGCTGACAGGACGGTGTCACTCCTCCCCGTGAAGCTGGAGGTGGAGGTGGACGGGATGCAGACTCGTTTGGATTTCGCGTCGGTGCAGGTGCGGGACCTGGGGGCTTCGCGGGAGTTTTACAGCCAGGTGATCGGGTTTGAGACGGCCGAGCACTCCCCGCCGGGCGCCGTGGTGTTTCGGGACGGGCAGGGCGCCATCTTCGCCATTCGTGTGCCGCTGCCCGGCACGGACACGAGCAAGGACCTCGGTCTGGGAGTCGGCCTCTGGTTCGCCGTGGGGGACGCCGACGCGCTGCACGCCCGCATCGTCTCGGGAGGTGGACAGGTCGTCTCGCCCCCGCAGCCCGGCCCCTTTGGACGGATGTTCGTGGTGCGCGACCCGGACGGCTACGGGCTCACCTTCCACCAGAGATGAGGGAGAACGACGTGACCACGCTCACCACGCACCTTCTGCGGCCCATGTCCCCCTTCGACTTCGCGCAGACGCTGGGGTTTCTGGACGGATTTGCGCCCACTCGCGGCGAGCAGCAGGTGGAGGCACGGTCGCTGACCAAGGCGGTGCGGGTCCACAGACGGACCGTGGGGTTCGCCCTGCGCTCGATCGGCATGGTGGAGGCGCCCGGGTTGACGTGCGACCTCTTCGCCGAGAGGCCCCTCACGTCGGGAGTCGAGGAAGCCGCCCTGGACCGGGTGCGCTTTTTCCTGAGCCTCGACGAGGACCTGAACCCGTTCTACGCCCTGGCGCAGCGGGATGCGCCGTTCCAGAAGGTTCTGCGCCACTTGTACGGCTACCATCACGTGAAGTTCCTAACCCCATTCGAGAACGCCTGCTGGGCGGTGCTGACCCAGCGCACCCCGGGTGAGGTGGCCCGGGCCATGAAGCGGCGCCTGGTCGAAACCTACGGCGGGTCGGTGCAGACCCCGAGCGGCCCGCTGTGGGCGTTCCCCGAGCCCGCCGACCTCGCGGACATCACCGCTGCCGAGCTGGTCGCGCTGCTGGGCAACCCGCGCAAGGGCGAGTACCTGGCCGCTGTCGTGCAGGCGTTCGGGCAGATTGAGGAGCACTGGCTGCGCCAGGGGCCGTGTGACGAGGTGAAGGTCTGGCTGCGCGGCATCCGTGGCCTTGGCGAGTGGTCCACGACGTTCGTGCTGCTGCGGGGCTTAGGGCGGATGGAGGGTGCCGTGCTGGACAGCCAAAGCAGCCTGTTCACGCGGGAGATGATGAAAGCGGCAGCCAAAGTGTATGGCCCCCTGGGCTTTGAGGCCCTGAGGGCCCACGCGCACCACTACGGGGACTGGCAGGGGTACTGGGCACACTACTTGCGTGCGGCAGGATGAACTTGCCGCTGATCTGTGAGCAGGTGAGGGGAGTGCCTGCGGAGGGCACTTCCAGAAGGTTGCGCGAGGAAAGCGTGTCCTGCACAGGTTCTTTCCTCAACGACCCACACTTCTTGATCCTGCCCTCTCCCCGGGTCAGGCCTGACGGCTTTCCCCGGACGCGCGGCTGTCCCTGAGCCGCCGGGACTCCTTCCAGGTGGTGTGGCGGGAACCACCTTCGCGTTCGTCGCCGACTCGTTCGCGCGTGAGCTGGGCTGGTGGACATACGGACCATGCATGCCGCGCGGGGGTTAGTCTCACGCCCCTCGTGCAACGCGCCGTGCTGTCACTGCTGACCTTTGAACTGACCCGCGCCCGGGCGCGGCACCCGGCGTGAGCCCGCCCTCCCCGGGGACGGCCCGCAACGCGACGAGGATGCCCGCGAGGCGCCGCTCGACCACCTGCACGGTGAAGCCGGAGGCGCGGAGCCACTCGGCGGTGGGCCGGTTCGGGTGGCACCCGACCAGGTGGTCGAACACCGGGTCGATCAGGTCGGCCGCCACGCCGAGCCAGCGGTTGGGGGGCCGGACATGTTCGAGCGCGAGGAGTTGACCGCCCGGACGCAACACCCGCCGCACCTCCATGAACAGCCGGGCCGGATCGGGAATACCGCACAGCCCCAGCGAACTGACCACGGTGTCGAACCGCCCGTCCTCGAACGGTAGGGTCTGGAAGTCACGCCGCACGAACTGCACGGGGAACGGCAGGGTCAGGGCCTTGAGGCGTGCCACGCGCAGCATCGCGGCACTCAGGTCGAGGGCGGTGAGGCGGGTGAGGCCGGGCGGATAGTGTGCGAACGTGGCGCCGGTACCCGCGCCCAGTTCCAGCACATCCCCCGCCGCCCGCGACAACAGGTGGGCCCGCAACTGGTCCAGCCGGTGGCTGCGGGTCCATGCGTCGTACCGGGAAGCGGCGCGGTCGTAGAGGCGCTGCACGCGCCGGGCGTCAGCCATGTCGGTCCTCCGGAACCCAGTACGGGGAGCGGGGGTCCGGTGTTCCCCAGGAGGCCGGCACGACCTCGGCCGTCCTTTCCGCCGTGGGAGCCCCTCGGGCCTCCCCGGTGCCCCACCAGGTCCGGCGGTTGATCGCCTTCCATAAGGGTGACGACCGTCCCTGCGCAGGCAGGATCAAGACCGCACGCTCTACGCCGCGCCCAACAGGTCGGGCCTGTCCTCGGGAGTCGCCCATCACCCCTCGTTGAGGGGTTCCGCCGGGGGAGGGTCCTCCGGCTCTTCCGCCGCCCCGGGAGTCGCGTCGCCCAGCAGGGCGCCCGGTCCGGGTCCGCCCCCGATCCCTCCACCGTCGTAGTCCTGGTCCACGACGACGTCCTGGTGTTCCGTACGGTTGGGTTGGTCCTGTTCCGGCTTCGTCATGGGTACCGTCCTGTCCGCGCGCCCTGGTGCTGCGGCTGGTGATGAGCGGATGGCGGCGCTGGTCCACCGTCCTGCCTTTCCAGTTTGTGACGCTCATGAAAAGCGGGAGAGCCAGTTAACCTTAACGAGGATGAGCACCGCGTGGAGATCAGGTCGCCTCGGCCCAGCCAAGGAGCGACCGGTCCGGTGGGTCCACGGGAGTCCGCCCTGCGTGCCCGTGAGCCGCGTCCCTTTGGCTTCGATCCGCCGTGGACAGCGGGCACTCGGCCGGACTTACCTCCCACCACCGTGCCGACCAGGAGCTTCATCAATGAGACCCCTCTCACGCCCTTCGTAGGAGAAGTGTAAGAACTGCACCTTAGAGTGAAGGGCCGATGAAAATTCGCACGCTGCTGATCCTGTTCAGTCTCGGGGGTGCCGGTGCTCAGACGACCTATACCGTCCAGGCCGGTGACACCCTGAGCAGCGTCGCGCGGAGGTACCAGACCACCCCGGCGGCCTTGCTGACCCTGAATGCCCTCCCCAGCACGACAATCCAGGTGGGGCAGACGTTACACCTCCCCCCTCCCCCCCAGCACACGGTTCAGGCGGGCGAGACGCTGTACAGCATCGCGCGGCAGTCCGGCACCACCCCCGAGGCGCTCATCGCGCTCAACGGCCTGTCGAGCAGCACCCTGCGGGTAGGCCAGACCCTGCAACTGACAGATGGCCCACCGCCCTCGGCCGTTTCCCCCGCTGTCCCGGCCCCATCACCCGTGGTCACGACGGCGACCCCGCCCGGGCCGTCCCTCCCGTCCCTCACCGTGCCGGTCGCGGGACGGCTCGAACGTGGCCTCTTCACCCCCGGGCGGCTCCCGGCGTTCACCGACGTGCTGCTGCGCACGGCCAGCCTGGGCGGACCCCGCCCGGCAAGCGCGTACCTGCCAGAAGTCGGGTTCGGGTACCAGACCCTTAACAACTGCGGGCCTGCGGCGGTTGCCGCCGCACTGAATGCTTACGGGATAGAGGCGGACCAGCGGACCTGGCAGGCGCGGCTGCGTCCCACCGGCAGCAACATGTACACCGAGGATGCGGGGGCGCTGCTGACCGAACTCGGCTTCGAGGCCCCGGCCCTGCGCGGCGGCACCATCGAGAACGTGAAGCGTCACGTGGCCGACGGGCACCCGGTCATCGTCCTGCAATACCACAGCGTTCTCGGCAAGACCCCGCACTTCCGCGTGGTGCGAGGCTACGACGACGCCAAGGGCATCCTGATCATGAGCGACTCCCTGAGCGGACCCAACGTCGCCCTGACCGAGCACGACTTCGACCTGCTGTGGAACACCCAGGGCCGTCAGTACCTTCCGGTGGAGCCACCGCAAGGCTGACCGGGGCATCCAAACGCCCACGCAGGTGTCCTTGACCTGTTCAGGTCGCAGAGGGCCGTGGGACGAGGATGAACAGACTCAGCCGGACGGTTCTGAAGGAAAGCTCCACCTGAGGATCGTCTCGACCTCTCCCACTGATATAACCGGGACATCTTCAGCCGCGGTCCCACGTACCCTGAGCAGCAGGGATCCCTGCCCGCTGACCCCGTTCGCCCCGGAGGCCCCATGAGTACCTCGAACCACGTTCTCGCGCTTGTGAAAAGCCATGTCGACCGGGACGACCAGCAGTTCCTGTCGGTGGCCTTGCAGGTCGCGGCGCGCGAGGCCAGGCAGGGACACGGCAACGTGGCGCAGGAACTCCGGAAGCTGATCGACCTCGCCCGCTCGCGGGAGGGCCTCCCGCCGCCGGCTTCCCCCTCCCCGCTGGTGTTCCAACCGCTGCCGCCCAAGGGGGAACTGGCCTCCCTGCTGTCGGTGTCGCACCCGCGCCAGCGGCTCAAGGACCTGGTCCTGCCCGACGAGACGGCCGGACGCCTGGAGCGGGTGATTCACGAGTACGTGCAGCAGGAACGGCTGCGGGCCTTCGGGCTGACCCCGCGGCGCAAGATCCTGATGATCGGCCCGCCCGGCAGCGGCAAGACGCTGACCGCGCACGCCCTGGCCGGCGAGCTGGGGCTGCCGCTCATGACCCTGCTGCTCGAGGGGGTGATCACGAAGTTCATGGGGGAGACGGCGGCGAAACTGCGGACGGTCTTCGAGGCGATGGGCACGATGAGGGGCGTCTACTTCTTCGACGAGTTCGACGCCATCGGCGCGAGGCGCAGCGCGGGCAACGACGTGGGGGAGATTCGGCGCGTCCTGAATTCGTTCCTCCAGTTCCTCGAGCAGGACACCTCCACGAGTCTGATCGTCGCGGCCACGAACCACCCGGAACTCCTCGACCCGGCCCTCTTCCGCCGCTTTGACGACGTCATCGAGTACCAGTTGCCCAGCCCGGCCGTCGTCACCCGCATCCTGAAGAACAAGCTGGCCCGGTTCGCGCCGCCGAAATTCTCCTGGTCGAAGGCGGCCGCCGCCGCCGAGGGGCTGAGTCATGCCGAGGTGGCCCGGGCTGCGGAGGAAGCCGCGAAGACGGCCATTCTGGGTGGACGCGAGCAGATCGGGGGCACGGAACTGCTCGCGGCGATTGAGGAACGCAAACTCGCCCGCCGCTGACGCGCCGAGCCGCTAAGATGCGGGACATCCCGCATGACTGATCCGCGACGCGATCTGAACCACCTCTATCTGGAGAGTCCTGGGCAAGCCACACGGTACGAGGTGCAGGGCAACGTCAGGGCGCACATCACGCCGCGCGACGATCGCGCCGCGCACGCGGCGGCCCTGGCGGGTCAGCTCGCGCTGGCCAGGCAGGCGCTCTCGGGCCTGCCCCGGGACCCCGCGTTCCCCGAGGGGCCGCAGGGGCAGTACCTCGACTTCGAACTTACGGGGCGTGACGCGGACAAAGCTCTCCTGCAGCGGCTGGAGGGTCGGCGACAGGGCATCGAGGTGGCCTCGGTCCGGCGGGACCCAGCGACGAACCGCGTGATCGCGACGGTGGTCGTGCCGGAAACGGCGGCCGAGGCCTACGACCGGCGAATCCACGAGTACGCCAGCGTGGACACTCCCGGGGGCAAGCCCAAACGCGCGTCCCTGGTGACGAACATCGAGGGGATCCGGCACGCCGCCCTGCGGTCCATCTTCGTCGGGGACGCCGCGTCGCTGCCCGGGCCGGGGGCGGCCGTGTGGTGGGAGGTCTGGGTCCGGCAGGGCGCGGCTGAGGAGTTCCGGCAGGTCGCGCGGCGGGTGGAACTTACCGTGGCCGAGGAGAGCCTGAGCTTCCCAGACCGGGAGGTGCTGCTCGTGCACGGGTCCTTCGACGCGCTCAGCCGGATCTTCCTCCACACGGTCGTGATGGCGGAGTTGCGCCTGTCGCGCGATACGCCCGACGTGTTCGTGCGCATGAACAATGCCGAGCAGGCGGAGTGGGTGGACGAGGCTGCCACGCGTCTTCTGCCCCCCGACGCGTCGGTGCAGACGTCCGTCCTGCTGCTCGACAGCGGCGTCACCCAGCCCCACCCCCTGATCGCCACGCACCTGCATCCGAACGACTGGCAGACCTGGCACCCCCACTGGGGACCGGACGACTCCGGGTGGGACGGGCACGGCACCGCCATGTCGGGGCTGATCCTGCACGGGGACGTCCTCGGGTTCCTGCTGTCGAGCGCGGCGGCGAGGCTCAGTCACCGGCTGGAGTCCGTGAAGATCCTGCCGCCGATCGGGCACAACCCCCACCACCTCTACGGGCGCATCACCCAGGACGCGGTGCGGCAGATGGAGGGGACCAACCCCCAGCGGCAGCGCGTCATCTGCCTGGCGGTGACGGCGACCCTCGACGTGAACCGGGGCCGGCCCACGGCCTGGTCCGCCGCGCTCGACCAGCTCACGTCCGGGGGCGGTGACGAGCCCCAGCGCCTCGCGGTGGTGGCGGCCGGGAACAACACGCCTGCGGTTCCCGACCTGTTGAGCGATTACCTGGGATCGGCCGATACCGCGCAGGTGCACAGCCCCGCCCAGGCGTGGAACGTCCTGACCCTGGGGGCGTACACCGACAAGACCAACCTGCTTGACCCTCGGTACACGGGATGGTGGCCGGTGGCGCCCGGGGGGGACCTGTCCCCGACCAGCAGCACGTCCGTGCTCTGGCAGGAACAGTGGCCTATCAAGCCGGAGATCGTGATGGAGGGGGGCAACGTGATCGTCAACGGGGGCACCTTCGACGCGAAGCACCCGGACGTCCGGCTGCTCACGGCGGATTTCGACCTCACGACGGGGCACCTGCGGGACTTCGGGGACACGAGCGCGGCGGCGGCGCTGGGGGCGCGCATGGCGGCGCAACTCGCGGCGGAGTTCCCGCACTACTGGCCGGAGACGATCCGGGCGCTGATGGTGCATTCCGCCGAGTGGACGCCCGCTATGCAGGCGCGCCTGGCCGGACCCCGCCGCCTGGATGTCCGGAATCTCCTGCGTCGGTACGGGTACGGCGTCCCCCAGCTGGAGCGGGCCCGCCGCAGCGCGCGGAACGACCTCACGCTGGTCGTCCAGGACGCCCTGCGCCCGTTTGAGGCGGTGGGCAGCCGAACCCGGATGAACGAGATGCACCTGCACCGCTTCCCCTGGTCGGCCATCGACACGGCGGCGCTGGAGGGCCTGGACCTCGAGATGCGCGTCACGCTGTCGTACTTCGTGGAACCCAACCCCAGTGAACGCGGTTATGCCCAGCGGTTCCGCTATGCCTCCCACGGCCTGAGGTTCGCGGTGAAAGGCCCGCTGGAAACCGAGGCGGACTTCAAGGCCCGCATTCAGCGGGAGAGCCTGCCCAACGAGGGGAGCAGCATCCGGGACGCGGGCAACGACCACTGGGCCTTCGGCCCGAAGCTCCGAACGTCCGGTTCGATTCACTCGGACCGCTGGCGTGGGGACATCGCAACCCTGCAGGCCTGCGAGGCGGTGCTGGTCTACCCTGTGAGTGGCTGGTGGCGCGAGAAACGGGGCGGCACCCCGCCGTATGTTGACCGCGACGCGCGGTACGCCCTGATCGTGAGCCTGCGGGCCCTGGAGGCGGATGTCGACATCTACACGCCCATCGCCACGGCCCTGAGCATCCCCGTGGAGACCACCGTGTGACGGCTGGGGGGTCCCCGCCGTGAGGCCGAGGTGGAGCGGGGCGGGTGGTTTCCCCGGTCGCACCAGGGCGGGCCGTCGGGGTCACCCCGTCTCCTCCGCTGGTCCCGTCCGGAGCGGCATGAGGCGAGCGCCCGGATTCCCTGCCCGTTGAAGAAGGTCTCACGAGGTCGGCGCGGCCTCTGCCCCACCGCTTCAGGTCTTCGTCACGCCCGGAGCGCCGAAGGAAGCGGGGAGAGGCCTTCCCGGTGCAGGCTGCCCCTCCACTTGGAACTCCTGGCGGGCCACCCCTCCGCGCGGTGTTCTCCGCCGGGCCGGGGCGCACCTGCCGCGGGGCGCAGCCCTCGATCAGGCCGTTCTCGATGGCGAACCGGTCGTCCTGCTCGTCCAGCTCCGCTTCCCGGCCCTCGTTCACCAGGCATTGAATGCGGGCGGCGCGGTCTTCCTGGGCCGTCTGTTCGGGCTGGCCGGTGCGGTCGGGTTGGGTCATCGTTCCAGTGCAGCAGGCCTGCGTGAAGGCCACCGGCCAGCGGTCTCAAGGGCGGCTGAAGTTGGCCCATGACGCCCGCCCGGGAGCGTGCCTCCGGACGGGCGCCGGGCCGGGCGTCTCCTTTCAATCGGTCGAGGAACTCGGCTTGGCCGCAGGACTCGGCGTGCCGCGGGAGAGGAGGGACACGGCGGCCAGGATCACCAGGGCCAGCAGCCCGCCGTACAGGAAGGCGTGGTCGGGCAGTCGCGCGCTCAGGAGGCTCGCCACCGGGTACGAAAAGGCCCACCACAGGTGACTCCACGCGAAGTGCGCCCCGTACACCCGCCCCTGCGCCGCCTCCTCGGTGCGTTCGGCCAGCAGCGTCTCGGTCGGCAGGTTCACCCAATTCTGCCCCACCCCCGCCACCAGCCACAGGATCATCAGCGGCGCCAGGCCCACCACGTCCCCCGGCAGGATCGCCAGCGAGGTCAGCAGCGCCCCCGCCAGGATGAAGGTCGTCCTCGGCACCCGCCGCCCCGCCGCCCCCACCGCCAGCGAGGCGACCGTCGCCCCCAGGCCGTAGAGCGCCATCACCCAGCCGTACTGCGCCTCGCCGAGATTCAGCCCTCCCTGCACCCGCACCACCGTCACGACCAGGATCAGCGCGCCCGCGACCGCCGCCACCAGTTCCATCAGGAGCGCGAAGCGGACCGGCGCGTCCCGCCACAGCCGGGCCGTGCCGTCCCGCACGTCCGCGAGGGTGCTGCGCTCCACCTCCCCCCGCCCCGCCCGCAGGCTGGGCAGGGTGAGCACCAGCAGGCCCGCCAGCACAAAGGACGCCGCGTCGAAGAAGAACAGACTGCGCCCCCCCACGAAGGCGGCCAGGACCCCGGCCAGCCCGGGGCCGACGATGCCCAGCAACTCGGTCGTCGCGCTGGAGAGCGCGAAGGCGGGGCCCGCGTCCTCGCGCCCAACCACCAGCGGCACGGTGGCCTGGTTGGTGGGGGTGAAGAAGGCCGTCAGGCTGTTGAGCAGGAACATCAGGACGTAGACCTGCCACACTTCCCCCACGAAGGGCATCAGGCCGATCACGACCGCGCGGGCGAAGTGGCAGCCCACCAGGATGGTCCGGCGTTCCAGGCGGTCGGCGAGCACCCCGGCGAGCGGGGAGAACAGCACGAAGGCGGTCACGCGCAGGGTGAGGGCCGTGCCCAGCACGACGGCGGCGTCCTTCTCGGCGAGCTGGTAGGCCAGCAGGGCGAGCGCGACCCAGGTGAAGGCGTCGCCGATCTGGCTGATCGTCTGGGCGGCGTAGAGCCGGGCAAAGCGGGCGTTGCGCAGCGCGGAGAATGGGGCCAGGGCGTTCACTGGACGCTTCCCATCACCGTCTCGGTGCCGGGGTGGTCGGGGAGGCCGAGGCGTTCGTGCTGGGCGTGGGAGAAGGCCTCCTGCAGGAGGCGGGCGACGTGCCCGTCGGCGAGGTGGTAGTACACGCTGGTCGTCTCGCGGCGGGTCCTGACCAGCTCGGCGCTCCGCAAGAGGGCGAGGTGGCGGCTGACGGTGCTTTGGGGGACGCCCAGGGCCTCGACGAGCTGGCCGACATTGCGCTCGCCGTCCCTGAGCAGCAGCAGCAGTTGGACCCGTAGGGGTTCGGACAGGGCCTTGAACACTGCGGTGACCCGGCTCAGGTCCTCCGGGTGGGCCGGGCTGGGAATGGCGTGGCGGTGCATGCTGCTATCCTAACATCCGTGCTTCCGAATATACGAAAATTAGAAACCTGCTCCGTGACCGTTCGCGTTCCCCCCGCCCAGATCGTGGGGCAGGTCACTCGCAGCGACGACCCGCGCCTGCCGGTCGGCATGTCGGTGGGCCTGCGGCTGGCCGACTTCGAGGGCATCTCCGAGCCCAGCGTCACGGTGGAGGGGGTCACCCGTCCCATCGTGATGCTCGCCCTCGACCGCCTTCCTAACGGGAGCCAGGACGTGACCTTCGAGCTGTTGGAGGCGTCCTCTTCCTCCCCAGAGCCGGGCGGGAACGGTCCCGACGACCCAGGACCGTGACCGGTCTCCCCCCGATCGTCGGGGCCGGTCCGTTCAAGTCGGCGTGTGGCTCCAAACCTCATGGACCAGCGCCCTGGCCCACCCGGTCAGCCGGGGTGTCCACCCCGGCTGGTGAAGCGTGGAGAATGGCCTGCCCCGGCTGGTGGACTCCCCTGCTCGATGACCAGGAGCCGCGCGGGTCGAAGGGTTGACCCTGGGGAACGCCGGGCGTGTGGGAGCGAACTTCCAGGCAACCCCGGCCGGGTTACACGAACTTAACACCTCGCGCCTAGCCTTGCGCCAGGAGGTGGAGATGAACTGCCGACGACCCATCCCCGCGCCCGCGACCACCCAGAGTGCGGCCGTGACCCATCCCGGTGCCGCGACACGCCGCGTCCCCGCTGGTGCCCACTGGCGGCGGGCGGCCCGGACGCTCCAGGCCCGGCCCGCCCGCCAGGAGTTTGCCCTGACCCGCTCCCCCATCCGGGATGAGGGCGAGACGCCAGGCCCCCGACACTTCGTGCCCGGACACCGGACCCCCGGCGATCCCATCCTGCTGCCGGGCAGCCATACCGCGCGCGGGACGTCCTGCCGCCCCGCGCGGGCGCTCGCCCGCTTCGGGGGCGCCCCTCTCCGCAGGCAGTCTGGCGGCAGGAACCCCTGGATGATCGCGGGCGACACCTTCGAGCACCGGATGGAGGGGGTGAAGGGCCGGTGCGTTCCACGGGCCCGCGTCTTCTCCACGTCCAAGTTCCGGGGGCGGGCATGACTCCCGCCGCGACCGGTTGGGCGACCATCGACGTCATCCTCGCGGTGTGGTTCGGGCTGACCGCGCTGTCGGCGGCCTACGTCGCCTGGGACGCCTTCACCCGCAACCCGGAGATGAAGGTCATGAAGTGGGGCTGGTTGCTCGTCACCCTCTACACCGGCCCGGTGGGCGCGGCGCTCTACATCCTGTCCTGCCAGGAACCGGCTCCCGGCACCCACGAGACCTTCGTCCAGCCGCTGTGGAAGCAGAGTGTGGGCTCGAGCATCCACTGCCTGGCGGGGGACGCGACCGGCATTATCGTGGCTGCCGCGATCACGATGACCCTGGGCCTGCCGATGTGGCTGGACGTGATCAGCGAGTACGTGTTCGGCTTCCTGTTCGGGCTGCTGATCTTCCAGGCGCTCTTTATGCGGGACATGCTGGGCGGCTCGTACCTGCGGGCGGTGCGGCGCTCGTTCCTGCCGGAGTGGGTCTCGATGAACGCGGTGATGGCGGGCATGGTGCCGGTGATGGTGATCCTGATGAGCCGCGACATGACGGCGATGGAACCCACCTCGCTGCGCTTCTGGGGGGTGATGTCCCTGGCGACCCTGGTGGGCTTCGCCGTGGCCTACCCGGTCAACGTCTGGCTGGTGGCGAGCGGTCTCAAGCACGGCATGGGCACGGTGCGGGCCCTGGGCCGGGGCGGACACGACCTCGCCGCCGAGGAGCGCCTGATCGAGCGCACCACCGGCGAGGTGCCCGCGCCCAACGCCTCCACCGCCCACCACTCCATGAAAGGCATGTGACATGAACGACCAGCCAGATCCTCGGAAGTCCACTCCGTCCCCGGACCACGGCGGTATGGACATGACCCCCAAGGTGTCGCGTCCCCAGATCACGGCCGTGGCGATCCTGAGCGTGCTCGCCCTGGCGGCGGGCGTCGGTCTGGCGGCCGCCTTCGGCGACCTGAGCATGAGCGCCCGCGAGATGAACATGCCGGGCCAGAACATGCCCGGGATGGACATGAGCGGGAACACCTCCGGAATGCCGGGCATGCCCGGGATGAACATGGGCGGGGGCAACGCGAACACGGGCCCGGCCGCCCAGACGCCCACCCACGTGGGCGAGCTGCCCGCCACGCCCCTCCAGACGCCCACCCGGATGGGTGACCTGGTGATGCCGCCCGGCATGATCATGACGAAGACGATGAACATGGAGGCGATGCGGGACATGGCCGCAGTGGACCTCACCCGGGTCCGGTTCACGGCCCCCGCGAACGCCCGGGGAGACCGGACCCTCACGCCGCAGGTGGTGGGCGGGGTGAAGGTGTTCAACTTCGAGACCTCGCTGATCCGCTGGAACATCCTGCCGAACGTGCAGGTGGCGGCCTACGCCGTGAACCGCCAGGTGCCGGGGCCGCGCCTCCAGCTCACCCAGGGGGACCGGGTGCGGATCAACGTGAAGAACAGCCTGCCGGAGAGCACGACGATCCACTGGCACGGCCTGATCGTGCCGAACAACATGGACGGCCCGGCAGATGTGACCCAGCAGCCCATCGCGCCCGGCGAGACCTTCACGTACGAGTTCACCGTGCGGCAAGCCGGCACGTACTTCTACCACTCGCACAAGAACCCCGACCGCCAGCAGGGCCTGGGGCTGTACGGGGCGCTGCTGGTGAAGCCGAAAAGCGCGGCGGGCGAGCCGAAGGCGGACCTCGACTCCACGGTGCAGTTGCAGGAGTGGCTCCAGCGCGAGGGCTACACCTTCCCGGCGATGATCATGGAGGGCGCGCTGCCCAACTTCTTCACCATCAACGGCAAGGCGTACCCGGAAACCGACACCATCCGCATGAAGGTCGGCCAGACGGTGAGGCTGCGTTTCGTCGGCAGCAACAACAACTTCGTGCACCCCATGCACGTGCACGGCGGCCCCTTCGAGGTCGTGGCGCGCGACGGCGAGACCTTGAAGGAAAGCGCGCGCTACCTCGCGGACACCGTGAACGTCGGCCCCGGGCAGCGCTACGACGTGATCTGGAAGGCCCGGGAGAAGGGCACCTGGCTGATCCACTGCCACATCCCGCACCACACCACCAACGACAACGTTGAGGAGCAGGGGGGCGGGGGGCTCACCATGCGCATCCAGGTCTCCTGAGACGGCGGTCGGAGCGGGAGGATGAGAGCGAATACGCCTTCCCGAAGAAGGTCAGCGAAGCGGGCGTATGGCCGGGCGATCCCCGGCGGTCAAGGTCAGTCAATGGCACCTCTGCGCCACGGGCTGGGGGGGCAGGATGGGAAGCCTGTTCGAGGGAGATGTGGATATGCCCAGGCAACTGCTGATCGTCGAGGACCAGCCGAACGACGTCGAGTTGGCGCGCGCCGCCCTGGCCTTGAGTCAGGTGGGGTGTGAGGTCAGCGTGGCCCGGGATGGGACCGAGGCGCTGGACCTGTTGCGGCAGCCGGGTCCCTGCCCGAACCTGATCCTGCTGGACCTGAACCTGCCAGGCGTCGGTGGCCAGGAGGTGCTGACGGCGGTGAGGGCGAATCCGGCGTGGCGGCACGTGCCGGTGGTGATTTTCACCACGTCGGACGAGCCACGCGACCGGGCCGCCTGTGCCGCCGCCGGGGCCGACGAGTATGTGCTCAAGCCGGGCGGCTTCGGAGAACTGATCGACCTCTTCAACAGGTTGGGACGGCGCTGGTTCACGGCTGAGCATTGCACTTGAGGGGAGAGAGTGGTTGGCGCAGGTGCCGGCAAGGGAGGCCTTCACGGTCGAGCTCGTCAGGCGACAGGACTTTGGGGTGTGGACCAAGAGGGAACGCTGTTGCGCCTTCAGCGCAGGATGGCCACCAAGCGTTTTCTCTCGTCGTCCAGCCGGGGCATGACCCAACGCGGTAGACCCTGAGGGTGTGGGGTCGGGTGCAAGCGTGTGGCAGCCCCAGTCCGAGCGGCAGGCGCAATCCGATCTACGCTCGCCTCGTTCCGGAGGGCGCACAATGAGTTCAGCGATGTGCCCCCCCTTCGTCTTCACCATCGTCGCGCCCGAGGGGGTCTTCCAGGCCCGCTTCACGCTGGAGGCCGGCCGCCACTACTGGCCCGGCGAGGTGCAGGTGGAACGGCGGGAAGACCAAGGCCCTCACGACCACACCCTGACCGTCACGGCCACCCGTCTGCCCTCGGAAGATGACTTTCGCGAGCTGGCGGCCCGGGCGGCGACGCGCAGCGCAAATCCACCTCTCGACCCGCTCGGGCGGTTGTTGTTCCTGCTCATCCCCTTCTGAAAGACCACGCGCGCCGGAAATCCCGTGGATGGGCGCGGGGTGGAGAGCAGCGCTGCCCGGGCAGGCCGCCTGCTCTCAAGGACGTCCGGGTAGGCGGGCAGAAGATCGTTCCTTGGGCAAATCTCCGTCCTCCTCGGTACGGTCTTGCAGGGGAGGTCCGCTGGAAAGCAACAGCCTCAGGGGGAGATCGGGCGTTATGAGAAGCAGAGCCGTAAGCCGAAACCCAGACCTACACTCCGGGGCCCTTCTTGTCGTGATGGTCTTCCTTCCAGACCCACCTGGTCCTTCCAGGCGATCCTGCTCAGGTCAGAGCCAGCGGCGCACGCGGCGGCGGTACCCCTCATAGGCCTCTCCATGCACCCGGGACAGGTACGCCTCCTCCAGCCGCACCTGCACGCCCATCACCACCTCCCCGGCCACCAGCACCGCCAGCGTCACCGCGTTCGGCACCACCAGGAAGAGCCCCAGCAGGTTCACCCGCATCCCCAGGAAGATCGGGTTGCGGGAATGGGCGAACAGCCCCCGCTGCACCAGGTCGGTCCGGGCGCCCTCGTCCCCCCCGATCCGCCAGGAGGCCCCCATCCCCGCCTGCGCGGCGGCGATCCACCCCAGGGAGGCCAGCAGCAGCCCCCACCCCAGGAACGCCAGACGTGGGTCCAGCAGGGCGGGGACCGGGCCGAGCCAGGCCTCCAGCCCGGGCACCAGGTTCAGTCCCAGCACCAGGGCCAGGACCGTGAGCAGCAGGACCCGCATCGCGCGCCCGACGTACCCGTGCGCGGAGTCGTCCGCAGGCAGCACGTAGGGATTGACCCCCGTCCGCCGCCACACCAGCAGCGAGCGCCACACGAAGGCGATCCACAGGTACGCCAGCGTGTAGACGAGCAGGGCCAGGGCTTCCATCGGGTCTCGCGTCATCGTCCGTCACCTCACACCTATATATGAGCATACATTCAGACATTAGGAAAGCCTGCCGCTGACCCTTAGCCGTATCACCCTTGACTTGTTTTAGGCTTGCCTAAATAATGATTTATGACGGACCGAACTCTCTCGCACGCGATGGAGGATTATCTCAAGCAGCTCTACCTGCTGGGCCAGGGAGGGACCGTGGGCACCCAGGCGCTCGCCGAGGCCCTGAACGTCACCCCCGCCAGCACCACCGGCATGCTGCGAAAACTCACCGACCTCGGCCTGGTCGATCACGCGGCCTACCGGGGTGCCCGGCTCACCCCCGCCGGGGAGAAGGTCGCGCTGGAGGTGCTGCGCCACCACCGCCTGCTGGAGCTGTACCTGCACCGCGCGCTGGGCTACCCCCTCGACGAGGTGCACGACGAGGCCGAGCGCCTGGAGCACGTGATCAGCGAGGCCTTCGAGGCCCGCATCGCCGCCTGGCTGGGCGACCCGAACTTCGACCCGCACGGCGATCCCATCCCCCGGCTCAACGGGGAACTGCCCGCCCAGGGCGAACGCCCGCTGGGGCGCCTCCCGGAGGGGGAGCGGGCCCAGGTCACCCGGGTGCCCGAGGACCCGGCGGTGCTGCGCGGCCTGATGGAGGCGGGGCTGACGCCTGGCGTGGAGGTGAAGGTCCTGATTCACGACCCGGCGCTGGGCACCCTGACCCTGGAGGTGAGCGGGCTCCCGCTGACCCTGGCGCTCTCCGTGGCCGAGCGGGTGCGGGTCTCCGAGGGGGTGACGGCGTGAGCCGCGTGTCCCCCAGCCTGGACGAGCGGATGAACGCCCGGGCGGTCGCCATTCTAGAACGCACCTCGAACCGGCGGGGCCTGGGGCGGGTGCTGCCCTTCCTGGGTCCGGCCTTCGTCGCGTCGGTCGCGTACATGGACCCCGGCAACTTCGCCACCAACATCCAGGGCGGCGCGCAGTTCGGTTACCTGCTGCTGTGGGTGGTCCTCTCGGCCAGCCTGATGGCGATGCTGATCCAGACCCTCTCGTCCAAGCTGGGCATCGTCACCGGGAAGAACCTGGCCGAGCACATCCGTGACCGCTGGCCCCGGCCCGTGGTGTGGTTCTACTGGGTGCAGGCCGAGATCGTGGCGATGGCGACCGACCTCGCGGAGTTCCTGGGCGCCGCGCTGGCCTTTTCCCTGCTGTTCGGGCTGCCGCTGCTGTGGGGGGCGGTGATCACCGGCGTCATCACCTTCACGATCCTGGCCTTGCAGAACCGGGGCTTCCGGCCCATCGAGATCGCCATCACCGCGTTCGTTGGGGTGATCGCGCTGGCGTACGTGGTGCAGGTGATCCTCAGCCGCCCGGGCCTCGACGCCCTGGGCGGGTTCGTGCCGCGCTTCTCCGGCCCCGAGAGCCTGTACCTGGCGGTGGGCATCATCGGGGCGACGGTGATGCCGCACGTGATCTACCTGCACAGCGCGCTGACCCAGGGGCGCATCCCGGCCGGGACGGAGGAGCAGAAACGGCGGCTGGTCCGCTACAACCAGCTCGACGTCCTGCTCGCCATGAGCATCGCGGCATTGATCAACCTGAGCATGCTGGCCTCGGCGGCGGCGGCCTTCCACTTCAGCGGCCAGGTGGAGGTGGCGGACCTGACGGTGGCGTACCGGACCCTGACCCCGCTGCTGGGTGGGGCGGCGGCGGTGGCGTTCGCGCTCGCGCTGCTCTCCTCCGGGCTTTCCAGTTCGACGGTGGGCACGATGGCCGGGCAGGTGGTGATGCAGGGCTTCGTGGGCTTCCGGATTCCGCTGCTCGTGCGGCGGTTGATCACCATGCTGCCCGCCTTCGCGGTGATCCTGGCGGGGCTCAACCCCACCGACACGCTGGTGCTCTCGCAGGTGGTGCTCTCCTTCGGCATCCCCTTCGCGCTGGTCCCGCTGCTGCTGTTCACCGCCCGGCGCGACCTCATGGGGGGACTGGTCAACACCCGCCTCGTCACGGTGACGGGATGGCTGATCGCGGCGCTGATCATCAGCCTGAACGTCTACCTGCTCGCGCAGACCTTCCTGGGGTAGCGCGTGGCCCCCGTTCCGTCCCGCGCCGGAGGTGTCCTATGCCGCTGGAATTCGTCGCCGCCCCCGTCCTGGCGAGTGCCGGGCTCGCCCTCTTCCGCCACTTCGAGGAGGGCACCCGCCCCAAGAGGCGCCTGGCGAAGTGGGCCGTCTACTTCGTGGGGGTGGGGCTGACCACGCGCGCGGTGGGGCGCCCGTGGTCGCTGGTGTGGACCTTCGGCCCCTTCGCCCTGGGGACCGTCTTCCACCTGTCCTGGTGCGCCCGGCACGGCATCCACCCGCTCACCGCCGAGCCGAGGGCGCGCTACCGCGAGTTGCGCGGCTGGCCCCGGCAGCCCTGAGCACCTGCCGGAAAGCGCCGAGCGTGCCACATCTGGGCTCGTCGCGGTGGCCGGAGGTGGATCGCGGCACGGCCTGGCAGGCTGGGTCTCCCCTGCTCAGGGGCGAGCCCGCCCGCGGCCTCCTGTTCGTGGCGTGGGAGGCCGCTCTGCTCGTCCCATGTCCGTGCTGACGCCCCCCGCGCCAGGCCTGCTGGAAGCGAAGGCCAAGCTGTTCCGGGGCCTTTCCGACCGCTCGCGGCTGAGCCTCCTGGAGGCCCCGCGCGAGGAGCCACGCCGCATGTCCGAACGGGTGGCCCTCACCGGCCTGACCCAGCCCAACGTCAGCACCCCCTGGCCTGCCTGCGGGACGGCGGCCTGGTGCAGGCCGAGCGGGTGGGGCGCTTCCACCGTGACCGGCTGAGGGGCGCGCGGGTGGGACAGAGGCTGGCCCTGATCGACGACCTGCTGGCCGAGGTGGCAACCGGGGTGGCCGCGTGCGGCCATGACCGGGGAAGGTTCCCTTCCTCCTGATCTTCCAGTCTCCCGCGCGGATCAGCCCCGACGGATATCCTCGGCAGGATGATTCGCCCTTCTCAAGAGCCGGCTGGGCCGGGGTATGGCTGAACTCCTCCCGGCCGCCCTGGTGCAGGGGGTTGGGGTGAGTGCCGCGCACCTGATGGGCGTGAGTGCGCTGAACGCCTTCGTGCTGCGCCAGGCCCTGCACCGCCACCACCCGCTCGCGGCGGGGACGGCGGGCGCCTTGTCGGACGCGCTGTTCATCCTCCTCGGTGCGACCGGGATCGGGGCGCTGCTCACCGGACTCCCCGCGCTGGCGCCCCTCGCCGCCTGGGGCGGGGCCGCGTTCCTCTGCTGGCACGGCGGGAAGGCCTTCCGGGCTGCCCGGCACCCCAGGGTCATTGACGCTCGGGCGACGTCACAGGACGCCGGTCCGGCCCGGCAGGTCGCGGCCACCGCTCTGGGCCTGACCCTGCTCAACCCGCACCCGTACCTGGACAGCGTGGTGCTGTTCGGGGCCGTCTCCGCGCCCTTCCCGGCGGGGGGCCGGACGCTCTTCGCCCTCGGCGCCATCGCGGCGTCCTGTGCCTGGTACGCGCTGCTGGCCCTGGGCGGGGCCCGCCTCGCGCCGCTGTTCCGCTCGCCCCAGGCGTGGCGGGTGCTCGACGTCCTGGTGGGGACGTTGATGTGGGCGTTCGCCCTGTCCCTGGTGTGGCGAGCCTTGCACGGCGAGGTGGGGAAACCCCACGGATGACGCCGACGTTCCGGGACGAACGCCGGGAGCGGTGCCCCACGGCTATCCTGAGGTCAGGACTTCGGCAGGTGACATGGGCTCCAAGCAGACCAGACTGCAACTCGACCAACTGACCGACTACCGGGCGTTCGAACGTCTTTGCAACGCCCTGATGGTGAAGTACGGCTACACCGAGTTCGAGCCCCTGGGCGGCACCAACGACAAGGGGCGCGACGCCGTGCATTACTGCGCGCAGAAGAACGAGCACACCGTGTTCTCGTACAGCGTCCGTCAGGACTGGGAACGGAAACTCTTCGAGGACCTCGAAAAGATTCGGCGGCACGACCACCCCTGCCAAGTGGTCGTGTACGTCACCACCCAGGAGATCAGCGCCGCGGATCAGGACCGGGTCAAGGCCCGCGTCCGGGAAACCTACGGCTGGCGGCTACGGATCTGCGACCTGGAGTGGCTCTCGACCCTGGTGGACAAGCACGCCGATCTCCAACGGATGTACCCCGAGATCTTCTTCCTTCCCGAGCCGGGCGAGTCCCCGTACGTTCCTCTTGACCTCCAGGGGTATGTCGCCTCGGTCAGGGAGCGGCACCACGAGTGGCGGGAGCGCTACACCCCGCTGTTCGCCGACCACTTCGAGTTCGATCTGCTCGTCGCGGAGAAGCGGCCCCTCGGGACGGGAGAGCCCCTGCCCGTGACCCGGCTGCCGCAGGAGGCGCCCCTCACGGTGCTGCTGGGTGAATCTGGCGCGGGCAAGACGACGACCCTCTGGAAGCTGGCTCTGGACTGCGCCCTGGGGTGGGAGGCGGGCCACCGGCCGCTCGTGCCCATCCTGATTCCTCTGCGCAACTGGGCCCCCGGAACACCCGTCGAGGACCTGGCGGTCCAGGCTTTCGCCCCCGTGCAGGGGCATCCGGCCGCCGTTCGGGGGCTGTTGGCGCGCGGGGAGGCCCTGGTCCTGCTCGACGGTCTCAACGAACTGCCCGCTGATCCCCAGGTGCGTGCCGACGCGGGGCGCGACCTCCGGACATTCCTGGACCGCTACCCGGGAGCACGCCACGTGGTGACGTGCCGCACCTCGGACTACGACGAGGCCCTGCTGGACAACGGACGGGGCGCCCTCCCGCGAACGTACGAGGCCCAGCGGCTCACGGCCACGCAGGTGGGGGACTACGTGGGGCGTTCTCTCCCCCCGGAGCGGGCGGCCGAGTTCAACCACCAGCTCCGGCTGCACGACGAACGCGCCTGGGAAGACGCGAGTTCAATCCTGCACCTGGCACGGATTCCCTTCCACCTGCGGCTGATGATCAAGCAGTTCGAGGTCACGGGCGTGCTCCCGGCGGGCACCGCCCCGATGGTGCAGGGCCTCGTCCGCCGGATGGGTGCCCCGAAAGCAGGCTGCCGTGCCCCGGGCGTGGACGCCTACCGCAAGGAGCGCATCCTGGCGACCCTGGCCGGCGCCGGGCTCCGCGACGGGGCGACCATGAGCCTGGCCGTGCCCGTGGCGCGGGGCACGGTCGAGGAGGTGGTGCGGACGTTGCGGGGGGAAGGCGTGATCGCCAGGGAGGTCACGGCCGACGGGGTCTGGTCCGACCTCCTGTCCGAGAACTACCTGAATTACGAGCGGCACCGGACGGGGACCGTCACCACCCGGCGGTGGGACACGGTGGAATGGCTGCATCAGTTGTTTCAGGATTACTTCCTGGCCCTCTACCTGACGGCGGTCTTGCTCCAGGGTGACCCGCCGAGTCGGCAACTCGTCCGCCGGTGGCTGTGGAACGCGCCACGGACCTTCCAGCAGGCCTGCCTGATGGCGCTGGAACTGCTGACCTTGCCACGCAAGCGGCTGGTGTTCGACGAGTTCCGGTGGGTGCCCGGACCGCTGGCGGAGAACCTGCTCGGGCAGCTTCCCCAGCGGGAGATCGAGACCCTGCTCCTCGACGGCGTCCGGGCTGGTCTGGCGCAAGACGCCTGTTCGGCCCGGGCCCTGGAGGACGCGGCACTGTACCACTACACCGAGGGCCTGCCCGGTCTGTTCGTGGAGGCGTTTCGGTCTGTGCCCCTCCCCCACAAGCAGGCCATCGCGGCCACCAACTGTGCCTACGCCATCAAGTTTCAAGCCCAGCCGGGAGCACGGCGCGCTCTGCACAATGCGGAAGCGTGGATCGGGCATCAGGATGAGCTGGTGCGGTTTTACGCGGCCAAGGCCCTGTGGGCCAAGGACCGTGGGCTGGCGGCCAGGACCCTCGAAACGCTGGCCCAGAGGGGAACGGACCAGGCCCGCACGCTGGCTGCCGAACTCATGGCGGCCTGGCAGCCTGAATAAGGGTCCCCTCGTGGGAGAGGGTCGTGCGCCGTTCTGTTCGTGGTTGTCTTCCCAGGGCTCCTGGCGTCGCCCCTGAGCGGTGTAGCGAATCCGCGCCCGCGTTCCGCCTGCGCCTGGCCGCTTCCCCGCTTCATGTGAGGGAACGCCCTCCCGAAGGGTGACGTAACCTGCAACGATGGATACTCCAGGAGTCTGGACGCGGGTGCGGGCCTTCGCCCGAGGTGAGCGGGACGCCGAGACGCTGTACGCCTACCGCCAGGCGGGCGCGCAGGTCCACCCGCTGCTCGACGCCGCCGAGCGCCGCCGCTTCGACCTCACCCTCAGCGGCACCAGTCCCTTCGCGGTGAAGCGCCACGTCGGGCTCGAACTCGCCTGCGCCTGGAACGCCTTCGCGCTGCAAACCCTGGCCGACAAGATGCTGGAGGCGGACGAGGCCGCCGACCCCGGCACGGTGGGCTTCGTGCCACCCGTCACCTACGACCAGGTGCAGGCCTACTACGCCGAGGTGGGGCGCTGGCTGGGGTACGCGAGCGAGGCGGGCCATGACCCGGAGTTCGATGTGCCCGCCGGGACGTTGCCCGCCAGGCTTCCCAAGTGGTCGCCCGTTGAGCCCTGCCCGAGGCCACACCTCGACGCGATGATCGCGGCCCTGGACGCCATGCGGGTCCACGCCGAGGCCGCCATGCACAATCTGGAGCAGGCCACGCCCGAAGCTGACGCCCCGCGGTTGGCCCGGTTGCGCGGCCAGTTCGAGGGGGCGCTGTCGAAAGCGAGCTACGTCTCGGGCATGTACCGGCCGGGCGCGTCGTTGGCCCTGCACGAGCAGGTCGAGGAGCACGCCAAAGGGGCCATCGAGGGGCTGTACCGGGCCGGGCAACTGATCAGCTACCCGGCGCTGCTGACCGAGGGGGGGCGCAGCGCCTCCCCCCGCAAGGCTAAGGGCAAGGTTCCCCTCCCCCGCACGTCCCTCCCCGGGGAGCCGGGCTTCGACCCCTGGGCCATGACCGACCCTAACAGTGTGGACACGCTGCGCAAGGACCCCAACGCCCGGCAGGTGATCGACGAGATGTGGGCGCTCGACCCCGACCCGGCGGCGAGCGTGGCCCTGTGGGACGAGATCCGCCGCGCCGTGGACACGGGCGGGGCCGCGGTGGCGAGGAACACGCGGGGTCAGCCCCTGGGCTTTTACTTCTGCACGCCATACTGCGCGATCTATGAGGCAAAAAGGCCGCTGGTGATTGGGGACACGCCCATCCGCAAGGGCCAGCGCTTCACCTTCGAGCGGGCGGCGGAAGGGGTGCGCCTCGGGTACCCCTACAAGCGAGAGATCGTGGTCGGGAACTTCCAGACCGGGGCGGCCATCGACTACTGCGATCCCGACCAGCCCCCGCCGCACGACGAGTGACCGCCCGGGACACCCTCCTCATCCGCGGCCCGTAACCTGAGGGGGTCGTGAAGACCGCCCGTCCGGTCCCCCTGCCTTGGATGCGCCTGCTGGCGGGACTCCTGACGGTGCTGGCGGCCTTCGCCTTTCAGGCGCGGACGGGCCAGGGGGTGGCGCCCCTGTTCGTGGGCCAGGCCCAGCCCGGCGCTCCGGCACCGCACCATCACCCTGGGGACGAGACCCCACGGCGGCCCTCGGTCCCCCACGCTCACGGCGCCCACTGCCTGTTCTGTCTGACCCAGGCCTACGGGCTGGAGGCCAGCGTGCCGGAACTGGTCACGGGGTCGCCCCGCTCGCCGCCGCCCCCGGCGGTCTTCACCCTTCCGATGAGCCGGGCGCTGCCCCGGCACGCGGACGCCCGCGCGCCACCCCCCTGGCCGAGCTGACCCACCCCCGGGTGGGCGTCCGCGTCCGTCATGCCGACGCCTCCCACGGCGTGGCCCCCGAACAACCCCAACCCACACCCGGCGCGCGGCGACCCCCGGGGTCGCCGTTCCTTCCTCCTGGAGGTCTCGACGGTCAACCGACCCCTGCCTCTCCTCCTCGCCCTGCTGCTGCCCGTCGCCGCCGCCCACGCCACCGTCCGCACCGAGACCGGCGCGGGCGAATCGAAGGTCGGCGTCTCGGAGACCTACCGCCTGAACGTGCCCACCGAAAAGGCCGTCGCCACCACCCAGGTTCGCCTCGTCGTCCCGGCGGGCGTGACGATCACCCGCTTTCAGGTCACCCCCGGGTTCACCCGCACGGTCAAGACGAACGAGGCGGGGCTGATCACGGAAGTGACCTGGCGGGGCCGCATCGCCCCGCAGGAGTACGCCCGCTTCTATTTCCAGGCCCGCAACCCGGACGCGGCGGGCCCCGTGAGCTGGAAGATCTACCAGACCTACAGCGACGGCAGCGTGGCGCCCTGGGACGACAGCGACCCCGAGAAGGCCCCCGCCAGCACCATCACCGTCCAGTAAGAGCGGGGAACGGGGGGAGCACCCCGTTCCCCTTCCAACAGGAGTTCTCCATGATCCTCAAGCGCCTCCTTGCCCTGCTCACCCTCACCCTGGGCGCCGCCCTCGCGCACACCGAGGTCACCGCCGTCACCCCCACCGGGGGCGCCACGGTGGCTGCCCCCCGGCAGGTCACCCTGACCCTCAGCGAGCCGGTCAGCCTGCGTTTTTCCACCTTCAAGGTCTACCCGCTCACCGCCAGCGGCAACGCCGCCGCCGTGCAGCAGGCCGCCGCCACCCTCGCCAGGACGGCCCTCGACGCCAGGAACGACGCGGCGGCCCGGGCGGACACGCCCCAGACCCGCACGGGCATGGCGGCGCGGGTCGTCCTGCCCCTCAAGGCCGGGCTGAAGCCGGGCCTGTACGCGGTCCTGTGGCGCCTCGCCTCGGAAGACGGTCACCCGATCAGCGGGCAGCGCGTCTTTCGGGTGAAGTGACGCCGGCCGCCGCCAGCCTGCTCACCTTCGCCGGGCTGGCCCTGCTGCTGGGCGGCGCGCTCGCCCGGCGCCGTCTGGCGGGTCTGGTCGGAGCCCTGCCCGGCGGGTGGCCCGGCTGGCAGGGGGCCGGCGCACTCCTGATCGCCCTGGGGGTGGCCCTGCACGTCGGGGGCACGCTGACGGCCCTGGGGTTCACCGCCCCCGCCGACGTGCTCGCCTACCTCACCTCGACTGTGCCGGGCCGGGCGGCCCTGACCACGCTGCTGGGGGCGGCCGTGCTCCTGACCGGCGAGGGGTGGGGCCGGTCCACGGTCCCCGTGGGGCTGGGGGCGGCCGTGACCCTCTGGGGGGTGGGGGGCGACCTCCCCATGCGCGCGGCCCACGCCCTGCACGCCGGGGCGATGGCCGCCTGGACCGGGGGCGTGCTGGTGCTGTCCTGCGGGCGGGGCACGAACTGGCGGGCGGCGGCCCGGGCCTTCACGCCGGTCGCGCTGGGGGGCGTCGTGCTGCTGTCGCTGACGGGCCTCTTCATGGGCCTGCACCACGCGGGTCCCGCCCAGGCCTGGCCCGGGAGCGGGTACGGCACCACCCTGCTGCTGAAGCTGGGGGTCTTCGCGGCCACGCTGGTCACCGCGGTGGGCGTCCGCCGGACGCTGGCCCCGCACACGGCCTCCTTTCCCCGGGCGGCCCTGATGGTCGAGGCCGGCCTGCTGCTCGCGGTGCTGGGGGTCACCGCCGTGCTGGTGGGCAGCGTGCCTCCCCGGACCTGAGTCGTCCACGGGGTCGAGCGTCCGTCCGAACGGCGGGGCGCGGCTTTGCGCTGGACAGTTCCCAGCGATCCTGAGCCGGCCCCGCTGCCCGAAGGAGGAAAAATAGAGCTTGAATAGAGGTTCCATGGTAGGATGACGCGGGGGTGAAGGGATGACGACCACGGAAGGACCGACCGCCCACCTGCTGATGGACGCGCGTGACCCGCGTAGCGGCAAGCTGGACGCCCGGCGGGTGGCGGGCACCTTCGGGCTGACCATGCGCGAACTCGCCCAGGCGCTGGAGCGTGATCCCAGCGGGCTGAGCAAGCACCCCACCAGCGATTCGCTCCAGGAACCGCTGCACGAGTTGGAGGAGATCGGGCTGCATCTCAGGGAGGTCTTCGGGGACCTGGGGGTGGGCCGGATGTGGCTGCGCGCCCCCAACCCGGTGCTGGGGGGCCGGGCGCCGCTGTCGTACCTGCTCGAACGGCGGCCGGTGGCCGTGCAGCGCCTGTTGCTGCTGGCGGAGACGGGCACGCCGACCTGATGCGGCGGGGCGAGGACCTGGGACGCGCGCTGCTCGACGCTCCCCTGTGGACCCCGACCCGGGTCATCGATGCCTACCGCACGGTGCCGCTGGTCGCGCTGCGCAAGTACAGCCCCGACCCCCTGAACACCGCCGGTTCGGTGGTGACGGGGGGGCGGTACAACGCGCCGCAGGAGTTTCCGGAGGCGCACGAACTGCTGTACCTAGCCGAGAACACGGCCGTCGCCCACGCCGAGGCCAGGGTGATCACGGCCGTTATGGGCCCGCCGGGGGTGGTCATCGGGCCCGGGCCGGACCAGCGCCCCCGGCTGGACATCACCGTCAACTTGCGCCTGCGGGCGGTTCTCGACCTCACCGACCCCGGGGTGCAGGCGCACCTTGACGTGGGGGCGGGCGACCTCGTTCAGGAGTGGCTGCCGCTGAACCTGGACGGGCACCTCGCCCTCACGCAGCTCCTCGGGCGGGCGGTCCTGGACAGCGCCCGGTATGACGCCATCCGTTACCCCAGCGCCCGCTACCCCGGCGGGCGCAACTACGCCGTGTTCCCGCAGCGGGTGGCCCCCGCTGACCGGGCCGTCTACGACCCGGAAGGCGAATTGGCGGTGTTCCAACGGCGGACCTGACCCTCCCCCCGCCGGGTTCGGCGTCGTTCACCGCGGCGCACCTGCCGGGAGTCCGCAAAAACAGGGCGCCGGATTCGCTTCTTCCGGTTGAACGTCACGGCCAGGGACGGGCGCGTGGGCGTCCCCAGCACACCCTCAAGGGACCGTCAAGGGGAATCCCGGGGTGGATGAGCCACCGTGGACGTCCAGCCAGCAAGATGGGGAATGGCGCGCTTCCTGCTCCTCCGGTGTGCATTGGCCCTCTCCGTCCTGGGAGGCGTGGCCTCGGCCCTCCCCGCGAGCGTCACCCTGGGGAATATCCGCCATGAGTACCAGGGGCCGGACAACTGCGCTCCGGTCACCTCCCTGACCGTCCTGGGGTACTACGGCACCCGCGTCACCCAGGCCCAGGCGGCGACCGCCATGAAGGACTCTCCCAGCGACCCGCAGGTCACCAGCCTGGAACTCGCCGCCTACCTGGGGCGGTTCGGGCTGCGCAGCGTGATCCGGTACGCGGGGGACGCGGAGGTGTTGCGGGACCTGCTCTCCCGGGGCTTCCCGGTCGTGCTGCAACAGCGCCTCAGGGCGGGCAGCAACGTCGCCCACTTCCGCACGGTCTACGGGTATGGCCCGGGTTACTTCCTGGTGAGCGACCCGCTGCGGGGCCCCTCGCTGCGCCTGAGCACCGCCGAGCTGCTGGAGCTGTGGCGTTTCTACAACGGGGAGTACCTGGTGGCTTACCCCCCGGCGAAGGAGGGGCAGGTGCGCGCGGCGCTGGGCGACGACTTCAGCGCGCGGGCCAACTGGCGGCACCTGAAGCGGCACGGGGACCAGGACACCCGGGCCCGGCCGAACGACCCGTACGTCTGGTGGGGGCTGGGCAAGGCGAACCTGCGGCTGGGCGACGTCCGGGCCGCCGTGTCCAACTTCGACCGGGCGGTGGCGCTCGGCGTGCCCACCCTGTACTTCCTGTACCGGCAGGAGGCGTTCGAGGCCTGGACCCAGGCGGGCGACCACCGCAAGACGCTCCGGTGGACGGCGCTGGCCCTGAAGGCCTTTCCGGACAGCAAGGAACTTCAGCAGTTCCGGCGGCGGGCCGGGGGATAGGGGTCGCCATCGCCTCCCCGCGGAGAAAAGAGCCTGACCCCTGGAGCGGCCAGACGGCCCTTGAACCTGGCTGGGCCGGGGAGGGGGGACGGCGATCCAGTAAGCTGCGGGGGCATGTGCGCCCGCCTCTGCCCGCCCGCACGGCGTGGGCTTCGCCTCCTGCCCCTGGCCTGCGCCGCCCTCCTGGGCCTCGCGGGCGCCCACGGGGAGCAGCTCTCGGACCTGCGGGGCACCACCCTGTGCCTGGACCCGGCCTCCGTCGGGGTGACCTTTGAGGAACTGGCGCCCGCCCGGGCGGCGCGGGCCCGGCAGGAAATTCTCCCCGTGCTGCAACGGGAACTCCCCGCCTCACTGAGCCGCGCGGGCGTCCGGCACGAGGTCCGCCCCTCCTGCGCGGGCCGCGACGGCCTCACCCGGTTGGAGGTGGGTGTCCGCTTCCTCGACCCCCGCCACTACCTCGGCTTCGGCGATCCCGCCTACAGCTACGACGTGGGGATCAGGGTCAGCAATCCCGCGTCCGCGGGGGCAAGCATGGCCGGGGTGGTTGGGGCCCGCCGGGGGTTCTCGTCGGGCTGGGCCGACATCCATTCCGAGTCCCGCACCGGGCGGCCCTTCGAGGAGGCCGTGGTCGGGTGGGGGGAAGAACAGATGCGCGACCTGATCGCGGCCTGGCGGCGCGACAACCCCTCTCCCGCCGAGCGCGTCGCCCGGCTGGGTCCCCTCGCGCTGGGGCTGCTGGGGCTCCTGGTCGGCACGGCGCTCACCGGGCTGGGGTGGTGGGTGCGGCGCCGGCCGCGCCCGAGCACGGCCGGCCGGTCACGGCGGCCCAGGGGAGCGGGGTAGCATGACCAGGACGCGCCCACCCCCCATGCCGACCCGACCGCCCACGCCCCGCTTCCCCTTCCGGGTTGGTGTCCTGGCCCTGGGCCTCACGCTGGGGGCCTGCCGCGCCCCGGCCGCCCGTGACGTGGACGTGCGCCTGACCACCCGGCCCGACCCCGCGCGGGTGGGGCCCACCCGGCTGGACCTCACGCTCGGCATGCCCGTCACGTCGGTCCGCGTCGAGGGCAACATGACCCACGCGGGCATGGCCCCGGTGCGCGCCCAGGCCATGCCCGCCGGGAACGGACGGTACGTGGTGGACGCCTTCGACTTCAACATGGCCGGGGACTGGGTGGTAACGGTCACCGCCCGCGCCGGGGACGGGCGGACGCTCACCACCGACGTACCGCTGACGGTGGCTGCCCCGTGAGCCTCGGGCGTACCGCGCCCAGGCTGGACCTGCTGCGCCTGCCCGGCCTCGGCCGGTTCGCGCGCTGGCGGTACGCCCGCCTGACCCTGCAACTGCCGCTCCTGGCCCTGGCGCTGCTCGCCGTGTTCGACGGCCTGATCGGGCGCCAGGTCGCCCCCCAGAACCTCGCCACCGTCTCGGTGTGGCTGCACTACCGCGGCCTGCTGGTCCTGGCGCTGCTGGTGCTGGGCAACCTCTTCTGCGCGGCCTGCCCGCTGATGCTCACGCGCGGCCCGAGTCGCCTGCTGGGCCGGTTCCTGCCCCGGCTCTCCTGGCCGCGGGCCCTGCGGAACAAATTCCTGGTGCTGGGCCTGACCGTGGCCTTCCTGTTCGCCTACGAACTCTTCGACCTGTGGGCGAGTCCCTGGCTGACCGCCTGGCTGATCGTGGGGTACTTCGGGGCGGCGCTGGCGGTGGACAGCCTCTTTCCCGCCGGGACCTTCTGCAAGTACGTGTGCCCGCTCGGCAACTTCAACTTCGCCCTCTCGCACGTCAGCCCGGCGCAGATCACGGCGCGCGACCCCGACGTGTGCCGCTCCTGCGCGGGGCAGTATTGCGTGAACGGCCGCGTGGAGGGGGCCGGGGGGCGCGGCACGCTTGGCGGTCCGTCCGCCCCCCTGCTGCAACTGGAACCGCTCCCCGGCGCCCAGACCTTTCCCGGCTGCGAGACCACGCTATTCGTGCCGCAGATGCGCAGTAACCAGGACTGCACCCTCTGCCTGAACTGCGTGCGGGCCTGCCCCCACGACAATGTGGCCCTCGCGGTGCGCGCGCCGACCCGGTCCTGGGCCCGCTGGCGCCCGCGGGCGGACCTCGCGTTGCTGGGGACCGTGCTGCTCCTGGGGGGCGTCGCCAATGCCTGGGCGATGGTCCCGGGCTTCCGCCGGGCGGCCCAGGCGGTCGCCGCGCTGGTGCATACCCGCAGCGAGGCCCTGGTGCTGCTGATCCTGCTGGGCGGGCTGCTCCTGGGCGGGACCGCGCTCACCCTGGCGGTCTTCCGGCTCTCCAGCCGCCTGGCCGGCCACCCCG
Organism: Deinococcus planocerae; assembly: GCF_002869765.1. NCBI lineage: Bacteria > Thermotogati > Deinococcota > Deinococci > Deinococcales > Deinococcaceae > Deinococcus > Deinococcus planocerae. The sequence goes on from NZ_PNOR01000002.1 coordinate 52,842, forward strand.
AGGGCACCCGGCGGGCGGCGCGGCGCTGGGGGGTCGTGGTCTTCCCGCTCGCCTTCGCCATCTGGGCGGGGCACACCAGCTTCCACTTCCTGACCGGGTGGGCCAGCATCGTCCCCGTCACCCAGCAGGCCCTGGGGCGGCTCGGGCTGTTCGCCGGGTCGCCCGACTGGACGCTGGCGGCCCTGGTGCCCGAGAACCTGCTGTTCCCGTTGCAGGTGGCGCTGCTGTACGCCGGGTACGGGGCCAGCTCGTACCTGGCCGTCCGTGTGGCCCGCGACGGGGGGGCCTGGTGGGCCGCCGGGCCGCTGCTCGCCTGGCTGACCGTGCTCGCGGTCCTCACGGTCCTGATCCTAGGGCAACCGATGGAGTTGCGGGGCACCCTGCTGGACGGGGGCCGATGAGGGGCCCCGCCACCCTGCTCGTGCTGCTGCTCACCTCGGTGGCGCTGGCGCACAGCGAGCCCGTGGAGGTCACCACCTCGCTCACCCCGGTTCCGGGCGCCGTGCAGGTGGCGGCCGAACTCGTCGGGCAGACCAGCGGCCTGCCGGTTCGGGGCGCGGCCGTCGAGGTGCAGGTCTCGCGCGACACGGGAGCGCCGCCCCAGCAGGAGGCCGTGCCCACCGGGGCCCTGCTCGGCCGGGCCCCCCTCGCGGCGGGGGAGCGGGGACGGTACACCGGGAGGCTGTCCGGGCTCCCCCCCGGCCGCTACGTCCTGACGGTGGTGGACACCACCTACCGGGGTGAGGCGGCGGTGGCCGCCCGGGCCTTCACCCTGTCCGGCCAGCCCACCCGGGTGGCGGTGGTGTTGCCGGTCACGTCCACGCCGCGGCGCTACGTGGTCTCCGCCCTGCTCGGCCTGTCGGTCGCGCCGCTGATCCTGGTCATCATGACGGTGGTGACGGCACGCCAGCGGCGCCGTGCCGGGAGAGGCGGTGGTCCTGGGCGGTCGCCCTGAAGTGGCGGGCGGCCCTCACCGTTCAGAGCAGCCCTCCCAGCGCCCGCACAAGCTGCCCCTCGTCAAGACGCCCACGGCGCACCTCCCGGATGAATCCGTCCCGGTCGATCAAGACCGTCGTGGGGATGGGCAGGGCCCCATACCGGCGGGCGATCTCCTGCCCCGGGTCGGGCCCGGTCAGGGTGCTGAAGGTGAACGCCGCGTCGTACCGCCGCAACGCCTCCGAGTTGACCCGCTCGTGCAGGCTGACCACCAGGTCGTTCGTGAGGTCTTCGAGCTGGTACGGGCGCAGCAGTTGGTCGTTCTGCCGACAGGGGGCGCACCCCAGGTCGCCGAACAGCACGATGACCACTTGGCCGCGCAGATGGGAGAGGTTGACCCGCTCGCCCCCAATGTCCGTGAACACGAAGTTCGGGGCGGGCCGCCGCACGATGCCCGCTCCACCCCCCGCCTGAGCAGGTGGGGACGAGGCGAGCGTGACCAGGGCCAGTAGCACGAGCAGACGCTTCATCGGTCCTCCTGGGACAGACGGCTGGCCCCAGCAGAGACGCTCCCTCCCCGGCCGCGTTCCTGCCCCGAAGTGGCCCCGGGAAACGGGAGGCGCAGAGGAGGGGGAGGGCTACGGCTGGCCGCTGATGGTGATGAGGGTGGTCTCCCCCTCCTGGGTAGCGTGGTACTGGGCCCTTGAGGGTGAGCGGTGCCAGGAACCGGGTCAAGAGCGGCCGCTCCGCTCAGCATGGGCGCACGCCTCCAGCGTCGACGGTTCGTGTCGCTGGGGGACCCCCAGCCGGGACGCGGACACCAAGGCCAAGACCTGGAGGGGAACTGGAGCGGTGCTGAGCCCACAGCGCGCGCCTGACGGCCCCAGCGGACGCGCCACCCCAGCACCGCAGCCCACAGGTCCTCGTCCAGCTCAGGCGCACCCCCCGGAGGCCCAGCAACATCGGGAAGCGGGTGTCCCCCGGCGTCCAGGGCCGCCGTGAGGACCTTCACCACCCGGGTTGCCGGTGGAGTCCACCCAGCGCTGGCACGATCAGGCTGACGACCCGCTCGTTTCCCGTGAAGCGGCTCACTCCCCAGAACGGCGCCTCCCACGCCAACCGCGAGAGGACCGCGATTATCCCCGCGCCTATAGGGCCCGGACTACCGGAACCTACACCGAGGATCAGCAGCGGACCGAGCATGACGGGCACGGCCTTGATCCCGAGCCCCGCGTGCAGGACCGCCCGGGTGTCCCCGGCCCCCGCCGGTCCGCGCCCGTCGCGTTCAACGGCGGATAGCCCAACCACGATGCGGAAGTCCGTTTCCCCGGCCGCCCGGCCCTCACCTCCAGGGCGACACCCCTCCGGAACCGCCATCACGGGGTCACACCAGCAGTGGACTTTGTTGGCGAATTCGAATGTCCGCCGTGTTCAACCGCAAGGCGCTGCGACCAACACACGCTCGCAGCGCCTTCCCGGGAATTCGCCAACAAAGTCAGCGGTGGCGCGAAAACAAACGCTCAACGTTGGCGAAGGCAGCTCTCGACGTCCCGTTCATTCAGCAAGAGCTTGGAGGTGGAACCGCAACAGCCGCCACCTCGGAATCCCCGGACCGCTCCGGGGATACCCCACAAATCCGAGTGGATTGGTTGACTTTAAGGAAGACTGTTTCATAGAGTGCGGGCCATGATTCGCCGCGCCTCATTTGCGCTCCTGAGCCTCACCCTCACGAGCGCGGCTCTTGCCGCTCCGAAAGACCCCGTCAAGTTCGCCGTGACCCTCGAGCAGATGCGCGGCCACTACGATGCCAGCCTGCTGAACTACCGCAACGGCGACCTCGTCATGGCCGCCAAGCATGCCAAGCACCCGGCCAACGAGCTGTACGCCGCTGTCCGGAACGACCTCACGCCGGCCCTGCGGCAGACATTCCTGGTGGATTACGCCCGCATCAACCAGACGCTGGCCGCGAAGAAGCCCTACACGGAATACCAGAAGGTCATGAACACCTTCTACGCCGATGTGGACGCCGCACTTGCCACCCTGGGCGCGACGCAAAACGATCCGAAGTTCGCCGCGCAGGTGATCGCCCAGATTCTGGAAAACGCCGAGCACGAGTACGAGGAAGGCGTGCAGGGCGGCAAGGTCACGAACCTCGCCGAGTACCAGGACGCGATCTCCTACGTGGCCCGCGCCCGGGGCTGGTTCGACCGCAATACGGCGCGTTTCCCCCAGCACCAGCGTGAGAAGACCAGCCAGGCGCTCAAGGACGCTGCCGCCGTCATTGCCCGCAAGGGTGACGTGCAGGCCCTGGCACAGGCCGTCGACGGGGCGAAGGAGGAGCTCGCGGAGATCAGCGGCGTGCAGCAGACGGCAAAAAGCAGCAACGCGGCGTACTTCGCCAACATCGACCGGCTCCTCGTGGCGGCCAAGGGCCACTACGCGGGCGGCATGGGTGATGACGCCGAGGAAGCCCTCATCGACGCCTACCTGGAGAACTTCGAGTACCTCGAAAGCCCGCTGGGCCAGAAGGACAAGGCGCTGGAAACGAAGCTGGAGAAGACCCTGCGCGAGGACCTGCGCGCCCTGCTGAAGAGCAAGCCCAACACACAGAAGTTCAACGCCGCGGTCGATGCGGCCCTCGTGGACCTGAAAAAGGCCCGCGCCCTGCTGGGGGAGTGACCCATGAGACGGTTCCTGATCCTGCTGCTGGCCCTGCTGGGCGTCGCGTTCGCCGCGCCGGGCCAGGTGGACGTGACCGCGGAACTCCGCACCGCGCACGACCTCGTGGCGCGGAGCCTGCGCGAGTACGCGGCGGGCCGGAGTGAGGACGCCTTCCGGACGGCCCGCGCGGCGTACCTCGACCACTTCGAGTACGCCGAGCCGCCCCTGCGCGTCCTGAACCCCGACCTCATCCTAGAGATGGAGTACCGCTTCGCGGACCTGCGCAACGGCATGAAGAGCGGGGCCAGCCTGAGCGAGCTGCGCGCCGTCGCGGGGGACATCGACGACAGCCTGCGGAAAGCCGAGAGCATCGTGAACGGCACGGGCGTCCTGGCGCCCACGCTGGCGGCCACAGGCGGGTTCACCATCCTCTTCCGCGAGGGGCTGGAGGCCGCGCTGCTGATGGCGGCGATCCTCGCGTACCTCGCCAGCACCCGCAACGACCGCCTGCGCGGCGGTGTGTGGTGGGGGGCGGGGGCGGCCCTCGTCGCCACGGCCGCCACGTGGTTCGCCGCCACCTACCTGCTCTCCATCGCGCCCATCTCCCGTGAGCTGATCAGCGCGATCACCAGTGTCATCGCCGTGGTGATCCTGTTCTACCTGTCGTTCTGGATGCTCCAGCAGGGCGACCGCAAGCGCAGCGCGGAATTTATGCGGGCCCGGGTGTCTCAGGCCGTGCAGAGCGGCAGCCTGGGGGCCGTCGCCCTCGTGACCTTTACGACCATCTACCGCGAGGGGTTCGAAACGGTGTTGTTCTACCAGGCACTCGCGGTCGCCAGCGGGCCGGTCCTGGGGTACATGTACCTGGGGATCGCGCTCGCGGCGCTGGCGCTGGTGGCCGTCTTCGCCGTGATCTTCCGCCTGGGACGCCGGGTGCCCACGCAACGCCTCTTCCCGGCCCTGGTCACCGTCACGGCCCTTTTCGCGGTCGCCTTCGTGGGGAACGGCGTGCGTGCCTTCCAGGAGGCGGGCTGGCTGCCGGTCACCAACCTGTACGGGCGGGTGCCCACGCTCGACCCGAACGTCGCGGCCCTCACCGGCCTGCACCCCACCGTCGAGACGCTCGCGGCGCAGGGGCTGATGGTCCTGGTGTACGTGGTGGGCTTCGTCCTGTTCCGCGCGCGTGGGCAGCGCCACTCCCGGCGCGGGGCGCCGGTGTGACGGATCACCCCCTGCCGGTCCGGATCGGCATCGACGTGGGCGGCACCTTCACCAAGGGTGTCGCCCTCGGCCGTGACGGGCACCTCCTGGCCGTGTCCCACGTGCCCACCACCCACCGCCACGCGCTGGGGGTGGCCGCCGGCGTGCTGGACGCCCTGCACGCCCTGCTGCGCGATCTTCCGCCGGATGCGGCCCCGGCCCTCGTCGCCCACTCCACCACCCAGGCCACGAACGCCCTGCTGGAGGGAGACACGGCGCCCGTCGGCATCCTCGCCCTCGGCGAGGCCCGCGACGAGCGGCGGGTGCAGTCGGTGACCCGGACCCCGGCGGGCCTGCGGGCGCGGCACGCCTTCGTCGCCACCGACGGGCCGGACTTCGACGCGCGGGTGCGGGCGGTGCTGGACCGCTGGCGTGCGGAGGGGGTGGGCGCCGTCGCCGTGTCGCAGGCGTTCGGGGTGGACGACGCGCACTTCGAGCGGCGGGCGGGGGACCTCGCGCGGGAGGGGGGCTTCCCGGTCAGCCTGGGGAGCGACCTCTCCGGGGCGTACGGGCTGGAGATGCGCACCCTGTCCGCGGCGGTGAACGCCAGCATCCTGCCCACCATGCTCCGCACCGCCGGGCACGTGCGGGACGCGGTGGGCGAACTCCTGCCGGGCACGCCGCTGCTGATCGTCCGCGGGGACGGCGGCGCGGCCGACCTGCGCGCCTTCGAGGAGACGCCGCTGCACACGGTGGTCAGCGGCCCAGCCGCCAGCCTCAGCGGGGCGATCCTCGCGCACGGGGTGATGGACGGCGTGTTCTTCGAGGTGGGCGGCACCAGCACGAACATCGGCGCGATCAAGGACGGGCAGCCCGCCCTGAAGTACATGATCGTGATGGACGTGCCCACCGGCCTGCGCGCGGCGGACCTCCGCATCGCGGGCGTGGCGGGCGGCAGCCTGGTGCGGCTGCGCGGGCGGCGCATCGAGGATGTCGGCCCAAGAAGCGCGCACATCGCCGGGCTGCCCTACTCCAGCTTCGCCCCGCCGGAGGCCCTGACCGGCGCGGGGCTGGAGCTGATCGCTCCCCGCGCCGGTGACCCCGCCGACTACGCGGTGCTGCAAACGCCGGACGGCCAGCGGTTTGCCATCACCCCGACCTGCGCGGCGAACGCCCTGGGCGCGATTCCCGAGGGGGGGTACGCCCACGCCCACCCGGCGAGCGCCCGGCTCGCGCTGGGTGTGCTGGGACGGCACCTGGGGGCGAGCCCGGAGGCGGCGGCGCAGGCGGTGCTAGAGGCCAGCGCGGAGAAACTCACCCGGACCGTGCAGGGCCTGGTGCGCGAGTACGGGCTGCGCGGCACGCCCCTGTACGGCGGGGGCGGCGCGGCGAGCGTGCTCGGCCCGGTCGTCGCCCGGCGGCTGAGGGTACCGTTCGTGCCCATCCCGCACAGCGACGTGATCTCCTCCATCGGCGCGGCGCTCGCCGTCATCCGGGTGGAGCGGGAGCGCAGCGTCACCCGGCAGGACCCGACCGTCGCGGACCTGCTGGAGCGCGAGGTGGGCGACGAGGCGGTGCGGCTGGGGGCGGACCCCGCCTCCCTGCGCGTCGAGACGGAGTACAGCGCCCGCGAAGGGCGGCTGCGGGCGGTGGCGACCGGCGCCCACCCGCTGAGTGCGCGCACCCGCCCGCTCGACGCAGATGAGGTGCAGCAGCAGGCCCGGCAGGTGCTGGGGGACCAGGCCCGGCTGGTGTTCGGCGGGACCCACCACACCCTGTTCGTCGCCTCCCGCGTTCGGCGCGGCCTGCTGCGCCGGGCCGAGGAACATGCGGCCCTGGTCCTCGACGGGCGCGGGGTGCGGCTGCTGCGCTTCGAGAACGCGCAGGTCCTCACCGGCGCCCCCCATGAGGCGCTGGACCGGTTACGTGCCCTGCTGGCGGGGCGGGCCGTCGCGCCTCACGTCGCGGCCCTGACCCCCTCCCGGCTGCGGGATTACGCGCACCTGCACGACCCGGCGCTGTTGCTGCGCCAGCTCACGGAGAACCTGCGTCTGGAGGGACAGGTCGCGCTCATCGTCGAGCAGTGAGCCTTCAAAGGAGTATCTGTTCATGCTGTATCGCCGTCAACGCAACCTGTCTCCCCTGTTCGTGACCGTCGCGGCCCTGGTGGGCCTCGCGCTGGGCTTCCTCGCGGGGCGGGCCACCGCCCCCCAGCCGACCCTGGCCAGCCTGGTCGCTCCCAGCGTGACCCACGTCCGCCAGGCCTCCGGCGCGCTGGAGATCGTGCCACTGGAGTACGCCCGCGCCCAGCAGGGCAACGCCAGCAGCCTTGACGCGGCCCGGAATGCCGCCCGGCAGGCGCAGGCGGAACTGGACGCGGCGACACTCCTGCGTCAACTGAACCCGGGTGGGTTCCGCGAGGCGCAAGCCGCCCTGGCCGACCTCACCCGGACCCTCGACACGAACGGCAGCCCGCAGGCCGTGGAGGCGAACGCCACGCGTACCCAGACTGCACTGCGTGACCTTCAGGCCATCGGCACTCCCTGACGCCGGACGTTGGGTTGGAGCTACGAAGGCTGCGGCGGGCGGCCCGGTCCTGCCGGGCCGTTCACCCGCTGGCGCCTCAGAAGAAGTCGGGTTGAACAGTCTTGTCCCTGTTCAACCCGAGCGGGCTTGATGGGCCTACGACAAGATTGACGAATCCTCCTCGCCAAGCACGAGTGCGACCCCAGCACGCCCAGCCGCAGCCCGGCCAGCTCCAGGGCAACCCTGCTCGCCCTGGTCCCTCCCCGGGTCCAGGGTGTCCGGCGGGTGGGGGAACGGCCCGGCGACGGCGGCGGATGGGGCGGGTTCGTCAGGAGGCGGGTCATGCCCGGCATGCCCTGGCCCCGGTCCCGGCGCCGGGGTGACGCGGCCCACGGAGGCAGGCACCATGCGACCAGCGTGACTACTTTGAGGCGGGGTTGTTCACTCATCAAGCTTGGGGCTTCCCGAGACGGGCGCCGCGCGGTGGGCCAGCAGTTCACCGCCCACTTCCCCACGGGGCTGCGCCACACCGTTCACCCGGTGTTCGTGTCTGCGTGGTGGAGGGGAGATCCGGCCCGACCTCGCTGCCGTGTCCCCATCCACCATGCCGCCAGCCGGTGTTGAGCGGCACGGCGAGGAGCATGGTGATCAGGGCAATCAGCAGTCCGGCCAGTTCGGAGAACAAGGCCTCGCCGTTCAGGGTCACCCACATCGGGGTCATCCCGTCGGCGTGGAGCAGGAGCATCAGGGGCAGCGCCCCCGCCGCGTACCCCAGCACCAGGACGGTGACCATGCTGCCCACGTGGTCCCCGCCCACCTGCATGCCCAGGGCGTACAGGCGGCGGATGGGCAGGCCCGGCTGGGTCTGGGCGACCGTCTCCACGACGGAGGCCTGGGTGACGGTGACGTCGTTCATGGCGCCGAGCGCCGAGAGGACGATCCCGACGACGTACAGGCTCAGCGCGTTGATGCCGTAGGACCCCTGGGCGACCACGGCCGCCCGGTCGGCGGTGCCGCTGAGGTGCGTCAGGTGCGCGACGAGGAGGGTGAGGCCGTACCCGGCGGTGGTCGCGGTCCACAGGGCGGTCAGGGCGGCGTGACTTTTCCAGTTCCACCCGTGGACCAGGTAGACACAGACGGCCAGCACGGCCCCCAGGGCCGGAGTGGTCAGGGGGGCGCGGCTGTGCCCGGACAGCCGCGCGGGCAGGATGAACACCCACAGGGCCAGCAGGGTGAGGGTGCTGCCCAGGATGGCCCGGAAGCCCTTGCCGCGTGCCACCGCGACGGCAATGACCATCACGGCGCCGAGCAACCAGCCAAGGTACGGGGTCCGAACTGGGTCATTCAGGACGTAGTTCTGGCCGGTGTGGTAGATGACCACCGGCTCGCCCCGGGTGTAGGTGGGGCCGTCCGCGTAGGAGAGCGCGTTCACGACCTCGCCGTCTTCCAGGGTCACCATCACCTCGTCCTCGCTGTACCGCTGCTCGTAGGTGCCGCGCAGATACGTTCCCAGGGGGGCGGGCGACGCCGGGAGGCGGACTCATCCCCCCAACAGCAGGGGCAGCGCGGCGAGGAGCGGCAGCAGGAGGCGTGCCGGACGAAGGGTGCGCCCCTGCAACGGAAAACCAAGGGTGAGGACCGGCATGGGCGAGCCCCATCATACCTGTATGGCTGTACAGACCTCACGCCTTTGACTGCGCGAAAACGTCGGACGAGAAGAGTCACCGGGACCCCGGGATGCGGCCAGGCGCCCCCAGACCAGGCGCCGGATGCACCAGCTCCGGGACACCCGCGCTCCCTACCTCCCGCCGCCGCCCGCCGTGACGCCCGTCACCAGCGCCTCCCGGATGCCCTGGGCGATGCCGAGCGCCATCCGGTCGAGGTAGGTGGGATTCTGGAGGTTGAGGCCGTCAATCGGGTGACTCGTGTACCCGATCTCGATCAGCGCGGCGGGAATGCGGCTGTTTCTCAGCACTGCCAGCGAACGACTGTTTTTCAGGCCCTGCGAGAACGCGCCCGTGACCGTGATGACGTTCTTCTGGATCAGGGCCGCGAAGCTGCTGGAGAGCGGGTGGTTAGGATTCCACCAGGTCTCCACCCCGTAGCCCCTCAGGGCGCTGGCCGGCGGCATGGCGTTGACGTGGATGCTCAGGTAAAGCTGGGTGCCGGGCGTGCCCAGCCCCGCCCACTGGTTCAGGTCCGTGGCCTTGTCCGGCGCGAGTTCCCGGTCGGTCTCGCGGGTCATCACCACCTCTACCCCGGCGCGGCGCAGCAGGTCACGCACCCGCAGGGCCACGTCCAGCGCCACCTGCTTCTCGACGACCGCGCCGACGCCCCCGGAGTCATGGCCGCCGTGCCCGGGGTCAATCACCACGCGCGGTCTCACCAGGGTCGCGCTGGAGGCCAGGAGCGCCGTACCGCGCAGGGTCTGGAGGGGTGGCACGGCGGCCACCACCTGCTCACGCGGGGTCAGCGGCGTGAGGTCCGCCAGGGCGGGTGAAAGGTCGATGGCGAGGCGGGAGCGGTCGCTGCCCGCCAGCGGCGGGACGAGCTGCGCGCGCCACCCGCTGCGCTCGGTCAGGGTCGTGCCGGTGAGTAGCGTCACCACGGCCCCGTCCGGGGTGGGCTCGACGCGCCAGGCTCGCACCTCAGGGGTCACCTGCTGCGCGGAGAGGGCCGCCGCGCTCACGCCGCTCAGCTCCACCCGCAGGCCCACCCCGCCGGGTACCAGGCGGTAGCGGGTGCCGGGCGGCAGGTCCAGCACCACGTGGGTCAGGCCAGGGGTCTGGCCCAGCCGGGGCAGCGTGAGCGCGGCTCCGGGCTGAAGCGCCCCCGGGGCCTGCCCGCTCAGGGCGCTGGGCTGCCCCGGCTCCTGTCCCGGCACCGCGGGAGGCGGTGCCGGCGCGGCCACCCCGGAGGTGGCGGACAGGGCGTCACTGGGGGTCAGGCCCTCGGGAACGGCGGGGCGGGAGGCCAGCGGGCCAGGCGGACGGGAGGGCGCGGCGGCCGTCGTCGGGCCGTTCTGGGAAGCGGCGGTCAGGTGGCCCGCCTCCGTCCCGGGGGCGGGCGGCGCGCTGCTCGGGCGGGCCAGGGCCCGCAGGGAATCCCCCGCGCCTCCCAGCAGGGTCGGCCCGAAATCCAGGATCAGCACCCTGGAGCCGCTGGCAATCGTGGCCTCGCTGGCCCACCACCCGTCCGAGGAGGAGAGCGGGAACGGCGTGGCGAGCAGCACCTGATGTCCCACGGCCCGGTATCCCGTCACGCTGGGGCCCAGGCCCGCCCGCGTCCGGGGCACCACCCGGGCGCCGAACACGTCGAGGCGCAACCCCCCGGCGGTGGGGGTGAGCCGGTACGTGATGCCCGCGGCCAGGTCGAACACCACCCGCGTCTTGCCGCGGTCACTGCTGAAGCGGGGGTTGCCGAAGGTCACCCCGGCGGCCGTGGGTGTCCCTGGCCCGATGGAATGAGGGGCGCCTCCGGTGGCCTCCGGCGTGCTGACGCTCGGCGCAGGCGGGCTGTCCTGGAGAGGGCTGGCCTGGGCCGCGGCCCACGAGCCGAACAGGCCGCAGGAGAGGGTGACGGCCCGGAGCACCTGGAGTGGGGGGTTCGGCGGGGAACCGGGTCCATCCACCTCTGGACCCTTCAGGCGCCGCCGGTCTTCTGCGGGCCGTGGGGTCGGGTGGGAAGACGTGCCGGTTGAAACGGGCGCTGCTGGGTGGATTCCTGCTGGATGGCGTCTCCATGCCCGAAGCGGCCCAGCGGTCAGTGAGAGGGCCACCGGGCACAAGGGCGACGAGACCGTCCGTCCCTGGGCCACGGGGTCAGGACGCCCACCGGGGGGCAGATCAGGGCCAGACGCACACCCCTTCGGGTCGCCGAAAGGTTGGTCCAGAGAACAGGCTGGACCGTACAGGTGCGGAACAAGTGCAGGCGTCATGGATCGCGAGCAGGTTACGCCATATCTGTACAGACTTACAGTTAAATTGTTGTTACAGATTATTCCCGCGTCCTGGCCGCGATCGCCGCGCTCCCCGTCTGCGGCGCCCATTCCCGCCCGCCCGCGCCGACAGCCAGGCCCCGGGTTCAGTAGCGAAGTGTGAGTGCGGGGTGAGGCACCGTGCGGCTGCTGGTGCGGGCCAAATAAAGCTCGGCGGTGGACTCCTGCTCGGCCAGAAACCCCTCCATGCGCCACGTCGCTCTTCGCAGGTGGGACCGTCCCGGCCGCTTCTTCCCGTCAAACCAGGCTGCCCAGCACATTTAGGGTAAGGGCCAGGATGGCCACGTTGAACCAGAAGGCGGTCAGGCCGTGCCACAACGCGACCCGCCGGATGACCGGACTGGAGACGGCCACATCCGAGACCTGAAACGTCATGCCCAGGACAAAAGCGAAGTACGCGAAGTCGAGCGCGGAGGGTGGCGTGGCGCCCGGGAACTCCAGACCACCGTCCGGCCCGGCCTCCCGATCCCCACCGCTGTAGTACAGGTGTGCGTACCGCAGGGCATAGGTGGTGTGCGTGAGGAACCAGCCGCTCACCACCGCCACAACCGCCAAAGAGATCGGAACCCCGGGCGCTGCGGGAGACAGGCGCTGGGCACCGTCGATCACCCAGGCGGCCGCGACCAGGCTCACGACGTTCGAGACAAGGACACTGGCGCCCACGGCCGCCCGGCCAGGGTCCTCGGCGGCCGCCGCGTACCGCGTGCGTTCGGGGGGGGAGCGCAGGATGAAGTGCCAGGTCAACGCGAGCAAGGTGAGGGCGCCTACGTCCCAGCCAAGGACGGCCCGGATCACCCAGGCCGGGGAAACGGGCAGCACCAACGCCGCCACCATCCCGGCACTCCCCGCGATCACAAACCGCGACCAGGACTTCGGCCACGGACTCTGCGGCGTGGGGGAGGAAGGTAAGCGGTTCATCATCACGGCCACTCGGGGGTGGGGTCAACCTCGGGGCACGACGCCCTGCTATCTCGGCGCTTCCCGTGGAAGGAGGCTGCTGGTCGCTGGAGGAGGGGTGGACGCGGCTGACCCTCCGTGGGGTGCCCGGTCCTGCCGGTCTTCTCGCCTATCCCAGACGCTCACAGCGATCAGGAGCAGCAGGGCCAGCATGAGGCCGAGGGCCGCCTGGGCCTCCCGGTTGTTCGCACGGTTCCGCATGGCGGCCTACCTTCCAGGGCGCCCGGCCCTGAGCAACTCGGCCAGGTGCAGGTGCCTGCGGTTCAGCAGCAGGAACACCGCGGTGAGCGCCAGGTAGAGCCAGCCCAGGGCGACATGCACCCCCTCGACCGGAATGAAAAACTGGACCAGGAACAGTCCCGCGAGCGTCAGCGCGGCCCGGAGGGTGAAGCGGAAGGTGAGCAGCAGCGAGATCCCGAACAGGGACTGCGCGGCCGTCAGGAACACCTCGTCCACCGACTGGGCCGTCAGGGGCAGCGGCGCGGCGTGCCCCTGCCCGACGCTGTACGCCAGGGGGATCGCGGCGATCAGCAGCGTCCACTGGTTGAGCTTCGAGGAGATCAGGTTGCTCAACCCCTTGCCCGCGAACACGATCAGGCCCGCCCAGATGAACGCCGTGAGGCTCTCGGGAAACTCCGAGAGGAAGGGGGCCACCCACTGGATCAGGATAAATTGCGAGACGCCCACCTGCCGGGCGACCTGGAGCACCGCGTCGATAAAGGGTTCCGCCCCGAAGAACAGCACGTACGCTCCAGCGAGCAGGAACAGGGGGATGACCAGGGTGCGCGTTCCGGGCGGGAGACGCTTGACGCGGGCGGCGACGCCGATGTCCCGGTCCTCGTCCTCCTCGTCGTCGTCCTCCGCGGGTTCTCTTTTCTCTCCCAGGTTCACGAGGAGTTCGGTCTCCGTGAGCACGCGGACCGCTGCCTGGTGCCGCCGCCTGGACTGGCGGAAGGCGGTGAGGATGTAGGCGACGTAGAGCGCGACGAGGACCGCGGAGTCGAGCAGGCTGAACGACCGTTTCAGCACCAGCACGAAGGCGTACAGGGAGGCGAGCAGCAGGAACAACAATTCGGGCGCGTTCCGCGCGTCAAGTTCAATTTCCGTGAAGCGCTGGCCCTGCCGCCGGGCGCTGAGGAATGCCACGACCATGATCAGCGGCCAGCCCAGGCCGAGCAGCAGCCGGTTGGCGCCCGTCATACTGGCCGCGGCCAGTTCCGTCTGCCCGCGGTAGGCCAGCAGGACCTCAAAGGCGTACTCGGGCGCGACCTCGATCAGGGCGAGCAGGGCGAGCGCCACGGACTGCGGCACCACGGTTTCCAGGCCCTCCGTCGCCCACGAGAGAAAAAAGGCCGCGGCGATGATCGCCACCCCCAGCACCAGCGAGGTGAGCAGCGGGTGCCCCTGAGTCAGGCCGCCGAAGCGGACGAGGGAGAAGGGCACCAGGGTCGAGGCTGCGGCTCCAAGGGTGATCCAATCGCCCCGGGTGAACCCGAGGTGCAGCCCAGGGCCGGGAGGAGCGATCGGTGGACGCGGCAAGGTCGGGTTCTCCTGACGGGAGTGAAGGTTCAGGGTGGCACCTGACGTTTAGTGTCCAGGCCCCATGGAAATCTGTACAGACGTACATTCTTTAACAATGGGCTGGTGGTGCGTTCGGATTCAGAGGAACGTGCGTCTGCTGGCAGCCGGGCCAGGAACGGGCCTGGGCGAGGTCGGGGTCGTCGAACTGTTGGACGTCCATGGCGGCGTCCACCTCCTCCCCCCTTCCGTCAACTCCCTGTGGGGTAGATCGGGGTTGTGACCACGCGTGTCCCTGTCCATGTTCGCCACACCGAGAGGACGAAGAGCCTTCCCCGCCGACGTGGCCTCGAAAGTCAGCTTCCGGGTCTCCAGAAGATGGTCGAGGCCCAGAAGGACTGCGTACCCTCTCCGCCAGTGTCAAGCGTACCTTCGCGGCCACCGGCGACCTGAGGCTCGACGCGTCCGTTGCGCCGTACCTGGCGCGTGGGAACACGCCGAACCCTGGACTCTTCTCATGATGTCTGTACAGTTATACAGATACCATGTGCCCAGTGTCTCCTTGCCTGTGCCTGACCTGTCCGCCGGGCCTCGCCCCTGGCGCCGCTCCTCATCCTCACCCACCGCCGACTCGATGCCCGAGCATGCCCCATTCACGGCACACCGAGCTTCGCCTGCTCTGGCAAAGCCCGAAGAGCCTCACCCGCGTGGCCCGGCGGCCGACCGGGGAAAGGGCTTTCCCGGCCCTCAGGAGGGGAGCTTCCCCGTGAATTCAGCCTCCCCCGGCGCTCACGTCCCAGCGGCCCTGTGGCGACGCCTCCTGCCGCCCGTGCTTGCGGCTGCCCTCGCGGCAACCCTGGGTGCGGCGTTGCTCAACCCGGCGCGCCGCACGACCAGCGGCGGACCACTCGTCGGGAAGCCGGCCCCCGCCTTCGCCCTCCGGAGCCTGGACGGTGCGACGGTTCGTCTGGCGGACCTGCGCGGTCGGCCCGTCGTGTTGAATTTCTGGGCGTCGTGGTGCACGCCCTGCCGCGAGGAAGCGCCCCTGTTCCGTGAACTCAGCGCGCGGCAGGCGGGGGGGCAGGGCCTCGCCGTGATCGGCATCCTCTTCCAGGAGACCAAGGAACAAAACGCCCGCGACTTTATCCGCGAGTTCGCCCTCGCGTATCCCAGCCTGCGCGACCCTCAGTCCAAAACCGCGATCAACTACGGCGTGGGCGGGATTCCCGAGACCGTGTTCATCGACCGGCAGGGCGTCGTTCAACACGTGGACCGCGGCGGGCTGTCCCGCGAGCGCCTGAACGTCGGGCTGGAAAGAATCGGGGTGCGCGGGTTGTGAGGGGTGGTCTCCGAAGTCGTGGCGCAGGCTCGGCCCCTTCTCTTTCGGGCAGGAGAACGCTCCCGTGTCCTGGACAGCCTTCCTAAAGGGTGTCTCCGACCTGGCGCCGGGGCTGCTCGACGGCCTTGCCCCACCCGCCACGGCGGCAGATCTCCGGGCCCTGGTCGCGGCGCTGAACGGCCCGCTTCCCGAGGACGTCCATCAGGTGCTCGCCACGCACAACGGGCAGCGGGCCGGGCACCGCATCCTGTTCGGGCTGACCCTGATGAGTGCGCAGGACATCGCCCGCCACGCCCGGAGCGTCGCCCACGCGCTGGAACGCGAGGGGCCTGTTCCGGTGGAGGACCCGGACAGCCGCACGCAGGCGTACGAACCGAATCCGCACCACGTGCCGCTGTTCACGGACAACACCGGGAACTTCCTCGGCTTCGACCTGGCCCCGTCGGCGTCGGGCGTGTGGGGTCAGGTCGTCATCTTCGGACTGGACCTTCCGCGTCCCCGGGTGGTCGCCGACTCGTTCCACACGCTGTTCGAGGAGCTGAGCGCCGAACTCCGGCAGGGCAACTGCCTGATCAGGGAAGCAGGCGGGTACAGTTCCATGAGCTGGAAGCCGGGGGTCGGCTCGGCCCTGTCCGAGATCTTGCTGTAAGCGCGGGGAGGTGGGCTCGCCCGCTGGCCCTGCCGCAGGCGGATGAACGGAAACCCCACCCAGACGGTGCCGCCGTGATGGGTCTCCGGCCGAGCCTCCCGACCCTCTGCGCGTGTGGTCGTGACCTCCGCCTGCTCCGCCCATCCGTGTGACGCCTGACTCGCTCTGACCCTCCCAGCACCCGCCGAAGCGATGGGCCCGGCAGGTGAGCAGGAGCAGGGCCAGCAGCCCCAGGGCGGCCTACGAGCGTAGGGGCTCCTCGATTTGGAGATGGTCTTTCGCCTGAGGCATGCGGTGGATGTGGAGAGGACGCTGGAACGGGCTGGCCTAACCGAGTGGTTGGAAGCGGTAGCGCAGCAAGCGGTGGACCCTCCGCAACAGCGGGACACGGCGCAGCACCCGCCAGGCCGCCCGCTCCACCCTGGGCAACCGTGCGAACCCCGGCAGATCGAGCAGGCTGACGTCGTCGAGCAGGTGGAAGCCTGGCGGCCAGGTCTCCACCTCCCGGGGGTCCTCCAGCCCCCAGCGCAGGGTGGCGCCCGACGCGCGCAGGGCCGGGTGCCACCCTCCCAGGCGCACCCCCAGCCCACTGAGGGCGTCGCACACCAGCTCCCCTCCGGGGAACATCTCCCCCAGCCGCGTAAGCAGCGCGCGCACCTCAGGCTCCGGCAGGTACATCAGCAGTCCCTCCGCGACCACCAGCACCGGCCCTTCCCGCGGCACCTCCCGCAGCCACCCTCCCTCCGTCACCGAGGCGGCGATCATCCGGTAGCCCGGTCCCTCGTGCCGGGGGTAGACGGCCCGGCGCAGCGCGATCACCTCCGGCAGGTCGAGGTCGAACCAGCGCGCGCCGGGAGGAACCGGCACCCGGTCCACCCGCCCGTCCAGCCCGCACCCCAGGTGCAGCACGGTGGCCGCCGGAGACCGGGCGAGGAAGGCCGCCGTCCACCCGTCCAGTGCCCGGGCGCGCAGCGCCAGCCCGAAGGCGTCGCCGCGCAGGGCGGGCCGGGCCGGGACCGCCCGCCCCAGACGACGCAGCACCTGGGCGGCCGTCTCGTCGCGCAGGATCGGGTCGGGCCACGTGTTCTGGCTCGCCTTGGCGACGAGCGGGATCAGCAGGGTCGCCTGCTCCGGGGTGAGTTGGCCTGGCCCGCTCACGCTCCGCCCGCCCGGCCACCGCTCCGCCGGACCCCGCTCAGCACCAGGCGACTCGCGGGACGCGCCGGGTAGCGCGTGAGGCTCACCCGCAGGTCCTGCGGCGGCACCGTGTAGGTCAGCTCCTCGGTCAGGAAGCGCAGCGCCCCCTGCATCAACTCGATGGTGATCCACTCACCCGCGCAGCGGTGCCCCTGGGCGTGGTCCCCACCGCCCTGCGGGATGAAGTTGTACGCGCTGCCGTTCCAGTCCCGGAAGCGCCCCGGGCGGAACCGCTCGGGGTCCCCCCACAGCCGCCGGTCGTGGTTGGTGCCGTACAGGTCGAGCAGGGCCCGCCGTCCCCGCTTGAAGGGCTGCCCCCGCCACTCGAAGTCCCGCCGGACCTTGGCCACCGCAAAGGGGAAGAAGGGATAAAACCGCCGCACTTCCTGCACGAAGTGCTCCCCGGCCCCCTGGCCGCTGAGCAGGTCGCGCCTGGCCTCCGGGGACTCGTGCAGCGCCAGGGCGGTGAAGGTGACGTACAAGGCGACCGCCACCGTGGGTCGCAGGACATTCAGCACCTCCACGGCGGCGGTGTGCTCGTCCAGCAGCTCTCCCGCCGGGTCCCGGTGCAGCGCGATCACACGCAGGGCACTCGCCTTGTCCGGGTCGAGGTCACCCGCGCGCACCTGACGGATCAGGCCTCCGGCCCAGCGTTCCGCCCGCGCCCGCCCCAGGCGGCCGCGCCAGTGCCGGGGTCCCACCGCGCCCGCGCTATCGATCATGGCCGCGAAGTCCGCCGTGCGCAGGGGCACCTCCGCCGGCGTGAGCGGCACGCCCGCCCAGCGGCACACGGCGCGGCAGAGCAGTTCCTGCACCTCGTCCAGCAGCACCACCCGGTCCTGCATCTCCCACTTCACGGCGGCCGCGTGCCACTGCGCGGTGGTCAGCCTCGCCAGGTCGCGCAACCTGTCCGGGGTCATCAGGGACATGAACATCCCCTTGCGCGCCCGGTGGGCCTCGCCGTCCAGGCCCTGCACGCCGCCCTGCCCGAAGAGGGTCTTCTGTGCCCGGGGCGGGGCGGCCCCGCGCCGCTCGAAGCGCTCCGGGTCGTAGAACACCCGGGCGGCCTCCTCGCCGTGCAGGCACAGGACGGGCAGCCCCAGCAGGCGGGTCTCGAAGACGTCGGTGTGATCTCGCTCGCTGCGGTGGAGGAGAAACGCGTACCCCTCGCGCAGCAGGGCCAAGGTGCTGTCTGTGGGATGGCTTCTGGCCGCGGACATGGTGGGACCTCCTGGCGGTGAGGAACGGTGGGCCTGAACCTCAGGCCGTGGACGAGGACTGGGCCGGGGAGCGCATGCTTCGCAGCAGCAGCAACAGCACGCCGCTCACCACCCAGACGTCGGCGAGGTTGAAGACTGGAAAGTCACCCTGCCCGAGCACGCGGGTCACCGTCGAGAGGGTGTGCGACGACAGCGTGTCCACGACCTTGCCCAGCCGCCACCCGTCGAGCGAGTTGCTGAGCGCCCCCCCGGCAATCAGGGTCAGGGCCACACCCGTCAGGGGCGGAACGGTGCGGCGGGCGAGGTACACGAGCAGGCCTACGCCCACCACCAGGCGCAGTGCGGCGAGCGGGAGCGCCGCCCCGGCGAAGAGGCTCCACGCCGCGCCCGTGTTGTAGATGAGGCCCAGGCTCAGGACGCCGGGAACCACCTCACGGAACTCGCCGAGCGTGAATTCCCGCACCGCCCACACCTTGAGCGCCTGATCGAGCAGGATGCACAGCAGGACGCCGACTAGGGAGACCGCCCGGGGAAGGGTTCCCCACGTCCGCCTCAGCGCCACAGCGCCCACCCCAGGATGGCGAGGCCCGCGAGCACGCGGTACACCGCGAAGCCCCGGAAGTTGTGCCGGGAGACGTAGCGCAGCAGCCAGCTCACCGCGAGCAGCGCCGTCACAAAGGACACGACCAGCCCCACCGTGAGAGGGCCGAGTTGCGCCGCGCCCAGGGCGTCGCGTCCCTTCAGCAGGGCGTACAGCGTCGCCAGGCCCAGGGTCGGGATCGACAGGTAGAACGAGAACGCGGTCGCGGTGGGTCGGTCCAACCCGGTCAGCAGGCCCCCGATGATGCTCGACGCGCTGCGCGAGACGCCGGGCACCAGGGCGAGGCACTGGGCGCAGCCCACGACGAGGGCTTGGCGCCGACTCACCTGGGTCAGGCCCCTCGTCGTGGCCGATACAGGCCGCCCTTCGATCACCCACAACACGATCCCGCCGATGATCAGGGAGATCGCCACCGTGACCGGCGAGAAGAGGTAGCGCGTGATCAGGTCACTGAACAGGAAGCCCAGGATGGCCGCCGGGAGGAAGGCCAGGGCGATGCCCAGCCACAACCGGCGGGCGTCCTGGCTGACCGGCAGGGCGCGCGCCTGGCCGAGCAGGTCGCGCCAGTAGTACACGACGACGGCCAGCACCGCCCCGGCCTGGATGACGATCTCGAAGGTGCCGCCGGAGTCTCGGAACTTCAGCAGGTCGGCGGCGACGATCAGGTGGCCGGTGGAGGACACCGGCAGAAACTCGGTGATGCCCTCGACGAGGCCGAGGAGGGCCGCGGAGATGGAGGTGTTCAAGAGCGGGGTCCTTGGGAAGCAGGGGGGGGACGGGAAACCCCGGGGGGAGCGTCCTCACATGGCTTTGGCGTGCTCCAGCACGTCCGCGATCAGCCGCGTGACGTGGTCGTTCGCCAGTCGGTAGTAGGCGATGCGGCCCACCTTCCGGAAGGTCACCAGGCCCAGCGCGCGCAGGTGGCGGAGCTGGTGACTCATGGTGGACTCGTTGATGCCCGCGATCACCGCCAGGTCGCACACGCACAGTTCCTCCAGCGCGAGCGCGGAGAGGATGCGCAGCCGGGTGGGGTCGGAGACCACCTTGGTCAGGGTGGTCGCGCGCTCGATGAGGGCCTCGTCCGGCAGGCCCGCCTCCACGCGGGCCACGGCCTCGGGGTGCACGCAGTGGACTTCGCAGTCGGCGGCGCGGTCGGTCTTGACGTCGGGCGTGGTGGTGGTCATGCCCCATTGTCCCTCAGGGCGGCCTCCAGCAGGGGGCGCTGGTCCTCAAAGGTGCCGAAAAAGGCCTGCTCGCCGATCACGGTCACGGGAGCGACGCGGACGTTCGCCCGCGCCTGCATCTCCGCCAGCGCGGCCGGGTCCTCGCGGACGTTTTTCTCGAGGTAGATGACCCGCCGCGCCGTGAGAAAGCGCTTGACGGCCTCGCACGACGCGCAGTTGGGGACGGTGTAGAC
Organism: Deinococcus planocerae; assembly: GCF_002869765.1. Taxonomy (NCBI): domain Bacteria; kingdom Thermotogati; phylum Deinococcota; class Deinococci; order Deinococcales; family Deinococcaceae; genus Deinococcus; species Deinococcus planocerae. The sequence continues at coordinate 73,060 of NZ_PNOR01000002.1, forward strand.
GGTGACGGGGAGTTGCATAGGAACCTCGCGAGCTCGGGTGGGTCCGGGCGACCTCGACCAGCCTTAAAGACTGTACAGACGTACAGCTATTCTGGTCGGAAAACCAGAGGAGTGCAACTCCTGAGCGTCTGGTGCCTCCAGGGCACCGCCACCCTCCCGGCGTCAGGTCCAGCCTGGGGGGATGGACGTCACCGGGCCGGCCAGAACAGCACCGTGCCGTCGTGCCCTCCGGCAGAAGCGAGCACCGTGCCGTCCCGACTGAACGCCAGGCCACGCACGGCGTCCCGGTGGGCGCGCGACAGCCACCGGAGGTCGCCCGTGGCGGCCTGCCACACCCGAACGGCGCCGTCCTCACCGCCGGCCGCCAGGGACCGGCCGTCTGGGGCGAAGGCGAGCGCCGTGACGGGCCCCAGGGCGCCGCGAAGGGTGCGGCGAGCCTCGCCGGTCGCCGTTGTCCACAGCTTCACGCTGCCGTCCGAGCTGCCCGACGCCAGCGTTCGGCCGTCCGGGCTCAGGGCCAGCGCGTTCACGTAGTCCGCGTGGCCGCGCAACACCCGGACTTCCCGGCGCGCGGCGACGTTCCACACCCGCACGGTCTTGTCGCGGCTGGCGCTCACGAGGGTCGCCCCGTCCGGGCTGAAGGTCACGGCCGTGACCACATCCGTGTGGCCCCGCAAGGTGGCGAGGAAGCGTCCGCTCGCCACGTCCCACAACTTCACGCTGTTCCCGGCCCCGGACAGGCCCGTGTTGTCCCCACCGCCCGTGGCGAGGAGGCGGCCATCCGGGCTGAAAGCCACCGAGGTGGCGGTGTACGCGCCCAGGTTCAGAACGCGCGTCTGCCGCCCCGTGGACACCTGCCACAGCCGGGCCCGGCCGTCCGCGCCCGCCGTGGCGAGCCACTGCCCGTTCGGGCTGAACGTCAACGCCGTGACCGCTGCGCCCTGGCGTACCTCCCGCGTGGGCTGGTGTTCTGAAAGGCGCCACAGCTTGATCACGCCGTCCCCGCCCCCGGTGGCGAACACCCCCCCGGCACCGAATTGAACGGCGGTGACGTTGGGGCTGACCGCGTTCAACGTCTGTGTCGGCGTGGGCATGGCCGCGGCCTGCGTCTGCACGGTCACGCTGGGAGTGGCGGTGGTCGAAGACACCGTGGACGCACCACACAGCAGCGCGGCCAGGGTGAGGAATCGCGGGTTGGTCATGGGTGCTCCTGGTCGAGATCGAAAAGACGACCTCCCGGGCGGGACGGGCCGCGCCGGGAGCTGAGGTGGACCCGCCGCGCTTGAGGGTGCGCCGGGCCGCTGACGCCGCGCTTACTTGGGCCTGACGAGCGTGATGGTGCCCTTCACGTTGGGATCGGCCTCGCTGAGCTGCGCCACGTACAGGTTGCCGTTCGAGCGGTCCTCGGTGAGGTTGAGCGGGCTGGGGTTGAAGTTGGTGAGGCCTTCGATATTCGTCTGCATCGACCCCACGATGCTGCCCCCCGGGCCGCTGGGGTCAAGGGCCACGATGTCCTTGCCCGCGCTGTACCGCACCACCAGCAGCCGGCCGTCGAGCGCGGAGCCGGGGCGGGTGTACTCGATCACGCCGTTGGCCGAGGTGTGTTCCGGAAACACGAAGGCGGGGAGGCGGTAGTTGGGGTCAGGTTGGACGCCCACCGGGTAGTCGGGCACCTCGACGGCGTCCGTGCCGCCCGTGGGGTTGCCACCGTCGAGGGTGTACTCGCAGCGCGCCGGGTTGGGGTGGCCGTAGTACCCGCCCCGGTCAATGCGGAACAGGAAGTCGGGTTCCGTCCAGTTCAGGCCGGTGACGGCCGGCGCGGCCGGCAGGGCGGTGCGTCCGTCCGCGCGGTTCGCACACGCGGCCGGCAGGGGGCTGGGCGTGGCGGGGGTGTTCCCGCCCGCCGCCGAGCCGTTGGCGGGAATGTACAGTTGGCCGTTGCCGTGCCACACCAGGGAGTACCCGTTGCGGATGCCCGTCGCGTGGAGGGTGAGCGGCGCGCCGCTGGCATACGGGTTGTACGTGCCGCCTTCCTCGGTCTGCACGTTCAGCGGTGGGCCCGCGAGGTTGAGTTTGGAGAGGTCGAGGCGCAGCAGCGCGGCGCTCAGCAGGCGCTCCGGGCGGTTGTCCCAGGCGGGGTCGGGCGCGCCCGAGGCGTTGTTGGCACCCTGCACGAAGTACAGGACGTTCGGCTCCTTGGGGTTGAAGGAGACGTTATTGGTCATGTGGTCTTTGGTGGAGCGCGGCAGGCCGATCACGACGTCCCGGACGGTCTCCAGGTTGGGGCCGCTCAGGCGGGTGATTTTGCCCGTCCAGTCGGGCACCTGCTTGGTGAAGTCGTAGTAGTAGTTGTTGCTGATCCACAGCACCAGGTTGTCGGCGGTGGAGGCGGGATCGAACTTCAGCCCGATGATGCTGCGGTTGCCCTGCTGGGCTTGCAGGGCCGTGAGGGACTGCGGCGCGCCGAGGGTGCCGTCGGCATTGATGGCAAAGCGCAGGATCTCGCCGGTGAGCGTCGCGGCGTACAGCTTGTGGTCCGGGCCGATCTCCAGGGCCGTGTAGTACCGGGCGGGCACGCTGGCGAGCGTGACCTTGGTGAACACGCTGGGGCCGGTGACGGCGGCGGCGCCGGTCGTGAAGCTGGAGGTGAACGTCTGGAAGCCTACGCCGTTGAGGTCCTTCAGCGCTCCCGTGACCTCGAACCGGTATTTCGTGTTGGCCTTGAGGGGCGCGTTGGGGTGCAGCACGATGACGTCCCCGCCGCCCGACGTGTTGGTCGTGGCGGGCACAGCGGTGTTGGTGCTGGCCTCGAGGAGGCGCACCGCGCTCGACGTCACCGTCCGGGGGTCGATGCCGTTGCCGCCGCCCGGCGCGCTGAGCAGTTGGACGTCCGCCGTGACGGACGTGGTCGTGTCGACGCCCGTCGCGCCGTCGCGCGGGTTGACGGCGCGCACCGACGGCGAGGCTGGCCCTGGGGGGGGCGTGGTCGTGCAGGCGGCGAGGGCAATGGTCAGCAGGACACCGGGCCAGGTGCGGTGCGTGGGATGGACGCGCGGGCGAAGTGAGGTCATCAGGGGTACAGGTCCTTTCGTGTGGCGGGATGATCGAGGTCAGTATGGCGCGCTTCCGTCTTCGCGGGCGCGAAAGTTTCATGTCCCGCTCAGGGAGGTTGGAAGGGCCGGAGGCGGGTCCGTGATGTGGGACCAGGTGCTCTTGGTCCGGCCCCAGCGCCCTGGCCCCTCGGCCGGAGGGCGGTCACCGGTCGTGAGACGGCGCTGTTTTCTCGACGTGGACGGCTCGGTACGTCGGCAGGAAGCGCTTGACGCCCGTTCAAGACGGATCGTCGGGCGAGGTGTGGCCCGTGACGCTCTTCATGCCGGACCTCCACACCCGCCGAGCAGCACGCCCAGGAGGCCGCTCTCGTCCCGAACGAACGCTCCGGGCCGATCAGCACCGGCCCGCTCCCGTCACGGCGGATGGTGCGCGCGACCCCCGGCACCCGGGCGAGGTGCGCCCGTCAGGCCACACCCGGCAAAGCGGGCGAAGACCACCCGCGCGATCAGAAGCGACCGGGTGAGCGGGGTGTTCGTCAACAAAGGAGTGTCGAGGCTGAAGTTGCCGTTGCCGACCGTCATCGCGAGCGTCCGGGGAGCCAGGAGACCGTTGCCCGGCCTCCCGGTGTTCAGGGCGCCGTCGTCGTCGGAGCGCCGCAACGTGAGCAAGCCCGAGAGGATGGGCAACCGTAGCAGGAAGCCCAAATCGTGCTTCGGCACCACCAGGGTCCCCAACGTCCTGGGCGGGCTGACCGTGCTCCACCGCGCTGTGCCGGGGACGCAGACTGCCGCTGAGCGACCCCAAGTCCACCGTGAGCCACACAAGGTCGCTGATCTGGGCGGTGACGAAAGCGCGGGAACGTCGTGACGACGGGGGACGGAACGGTCAAGCCCGTTCCTGCCGCCGGTTCACGATGTGGATGGCCTGGCCGTGCGCGTTCATGGCCGCCTCCATCAGGCTCTCCGGCAGGGTGGGGTGCGGGTGGATGGTGAGTGCGAGGTCCTCGGCCCGACCCACCAACTCGATGGCCGCCGTCGCCTCGCTGATCAGGTCGCTCGCATCCGGCCCGACGATGCTGACGCCCAGCAGGTGGTCCGTCGTCGCGTCGGCGATCACCTTGACGAAGCCCTCCGTCTCCCCGAGGGCCATCGCCCGCCCCGACGCGCTGAAGGGAAACTTCCCGACGCGGATGTCCAGCCCCTGCGCGCGGGCCTCGTCCTCGGTCAGGCCACTCACCGCGACCTCGGGGTCGGTGAAAAACGCGCTGGGCAGGGCGCGCCAGTCGCGCCTGCTCGGCCGCCCGGCGATCACCTCGGCGGCGATCTCGCCCTCCTTGCTGGCCTTGTGCGCCAGGTACGGTGTGCCGCTCACGTCCCCGATGGCGTAGATGCCGGGCACATTGGTCTGCATCCGGTCGTCGGTCAGGATGTGGCCTTTCGGGCTGAGGTGCACGCCCAGTTCCTCCAGGCCGAAGCCGGCCGAGTTCGGGCGGAAGCCGACGGCCACCATCACCCGGTCCGCCTCGATCTCGCGCCGCGTGCCGCCCTGCTCGACCGTCACGACGGCGAGGTTCCCGCGCCGTTCGCACCCCAGGGCCTTGGTGGAGGTCAGCACCTCCCCGCCGCGCCGCTTGAAGTTCGCCTCGATCAGGCGCACCGCCTCGGGGTCCACGCCCGCGAGCAGCCGGTCCGCCAGTTCCACCACCGTGACCCGGCTGCCGAGCTTCTGGTAGAGCATCCCGATCTCCATGCCGATCACGCCGCCCCCCAGGATGAACAGGTGCCCCGGTGCGGCTTGCAGTTCGACCGCTTCCCGGGCGGACAGCACGACCTCGCCGTCGTGCTCGAAACCGGGAATGCGCACGGTGCTCGCGCCGGTGGAGACGACGATGCCCCGGCGGGCCGCGAAGGTGTCCTCGCCATCTGCGGTGGTGGCGGTGATGAGCGTGGGGCTCACGAAGCGTGCCTCGCCCATCACAACGTCCACCCCGTTGCTCTTCAGGAGGCTCGCGACGCCGCCGGTGAGCTGCTTGACCACCCCTGCCTTGAACTGCTGCATCTGCGGCACGTCCACGCGGACCTCGGGGGCGATGACGCCCATTCGGCCCGCGTGCCGAACGCTGTCCGCGAGCTTGGCGGTGGAGATCAGCGCCTTGGTGGGAATGCAGCCCCAGTTCAGGCACACCCCGCCCAGGTACTCCCGCTCCACGCACAGGGTCTTGAGGCCGAGTTGCGCGGCGCGGATGGCGGCGACGTACCCGCCGGGTCCCCCGCCGATCACGATGGCGTCGTAGGTCGTGGATAGCGTCATGGAGTTTCCTTCCTGCGGTGTAACCGCACCCGCAGCTCACCCTTGGGGCGCAAGGTCAGGGACGGTTCAGGCACGACCTGGCCCGGGTCGAGCACTTCCAGGTGGTAGCGCTGGGTCAGCCTGGCGAGGACCAGGACCGCCTCCATCAGGGCGAAAGTGTTCCCGATGCACAGCCTTGGCCCCCCGCCGAAGGGGAAGTAGGCGTACCGTGGCAGGCCCGCCTCGAACTCCGGCGTCCAGCGCTCGGGCTGGAACGCCAGCGGCTCCGGGTAGAACGCCGCCTCGCGGTGCATCACCCACGGGCTGAGGCCCACCTCCGACCCTGCCGGGACCCGCACGTCGTCGCACACCCAATCCGCCAGGGGTTCACGGGAGACCCACCACACCGGCGGGTACAGCCGCAGCGCCTCCTTGACGACCTGCTGGGTGTAGACGAGCCGGGGGAAGTCCGCCGCGCCTGGGGTGTGGCCTCCCAGCACGGAGGCGAGTTCGGCGTGCAGCTTCCCTTCGACCTCGGGGTGCTCGCTCAGCAGGAAGAGCGCCCACGCCAGGGTGTTCGCGGTCGTCTCGTGGCCCGCCAGGAACAGCGTGATGAGTTCGTCGCGCAGTTGCGCGTCCGTCATGCCCGAGCCGTCCTCGTCGCGGGCGGCGAGGAACATCGACAGCAGGTCGCCGCGGTCGGCCCCCTCCGCCCGGCGTTCGGCCACCAGCGCGAGCATCAGGGCGTCGAGTTCCCGCACGGCGGCATGTAGGCGTGCTTCACCCGGCACCGGCAGCCTCACCGGCAGGCGCTCCATCAGGGCGCGCACGGCGCTCGTCATCTGCCGCCCGTACTCGTCGAGCATGGTGGTGACCGCGTGCCCGACCTGCCCCGCGCGCGGGTCGCCGTGCAGGTCCACGTCGAACACCGTCTGGGCGATAATCTCCATCGTCAGGCGTGACATGGCTTCGGTGAGATCCAGTTCCTGCCCGCCCTGCCAGCCCCAGAGCATTCGGTCGGTGAAGCGCACCATCGTCTCGCCGTACTCGGCGATGCGGGCGCGGTGGAAAGCGGGCTGGGCGAGGCGGCGCTGGCGCAACCAGAAGTTCCCCTCGCTGGTGACCAGGCCGTTGCCCAGCACCAGCCGCATGATCGGGTGGCGCTGGTAGCCCTTCTGGAAGGTGCGGCCGGTGTGGACGAGGACTTCCTCGACGTGCTCCGGGTGGGTGACGATATAGGTGTCCCGCTCGGCCTCGACGCGGACCTTGACCCCGCAGCCGTACTCGCGGGTCACGCGCTCCAGAAAGCCCAGGGGGTCACGGCCGAAGTCGAGCAAGTTGCCGAGGACGGGCAAGGGTCGGGGACCAGCCGTAGGGCTCATCTCGTCTCCTTTCAGCCGGGCCGGAAGCGCAGCAGGCGCAGGGCATTGGCGGTGACGAGCACGGTGGCGCCGGTGTCGGAGAGGATGGCGGGCCACAAGCCGGTGATCCCGAGCAGCGTGGTGACCAGGAAGATGGCCTTGAGGCCCAGGGCGAAGGTGACGTTCTGGCGGATGTTCTGCATGGTCGCGCGGGAGAGCTGCACCAGCTCCGCGACCCCGGTGACCGAGGAGCGCAGCAAGGCGGCGTCGGCGGTCTCCAGGGCCACGTCGGTGCCGCCCCCCATCGCGATGCCCACGTCCGACTGGGCCAGTGCAGGGGCGTCGTTGATGCCGTCCCCGACCATCGCCACCTTGCCGGAGGCCTTGAGGGCCGCGATCCGCCCGAGCTTGTCCTCGGGCAGCAACTCCGCTTCCACGTCCAGGCCCAGGTCACGCGCGATGGCGTTGCCCGTGCGGGCGTTGTCGCCAGTGAGCATGAGGGAACGGACGCCAAGACCTCCCAGCCGGGCCACCGCCTCCCGCGCGTCCGCTCGCGGCTCATCGCGAATGGCAATCAAGCCCAGCGGCCCGTGCCCGTTCAGCAGCACCACGACCGTCTTGCCCTGCTCCTCCAGCGCCTCGACTCGCGCCTGCACCTCGGGGGTGAGGCCGGTGCGCTCCTGCACGTACCGGGGTGACCCGACCGCCAGGTCCTCGCCGTCCACGACGGCGGTGACCGCCTTGCCGGGAATGGCCTTGGCCGCCTGGGGGGCTGGCACGTTCAATCCCCGTGCGCGCTCCACGATGGCCTTGGCGAGCGGGTGGGCGGAGCCCGTCTCCACCGCGGCGGCGAGGCGCAGCACGCTCGCCTCGTCCCCGAACAGCGGGATCACGTCGGTGACCTGCGGCTTGTTCTCGGTCAGCGTCCCGGTCTTGTCAAAGGCGATGGTCCGCACGCTGCCGATGGTCTCCAGGGCCGCGCCGCCCTTGATCAGGAGGCCACGCCGGGCTCCAGCGGAGATTCCGCTGGTGACGGCGGCAGGGACGCTCAGCACCAAGGCACAGGGGCAGGCGATCAGGAGCAGGGCCACGCCCTTGTAGATCCACGTGTGCCAGGGCTGACCGAACAGCAGCGGCGGGAGGACGGCGACCAGCAGGGCCACGAGCATCGCCGCCGGGGTGTACCAGCGGGAAAAGCGGTCGATAAAGCGCGCGGTGGGCGCCTTGGAGGCCTCCGCCTCCTCGACCAGGTGGATGATCCGCGCGATGGTGTTGTCGGAAGCCCCTCTCTCCACCCGCACAGTGAGGACCCCATCGGTGTTGATGCTTCCGGCGTACACGGTGTCCCCCACGCTCTTGTGAACGGGAACGCTCTCGCCCGTCACGGGGGAGTCGTCGAGGTTGGAGTCGCCCTGGGTGATGGTCCCGTCGGCGGGCACCCGCCCGCCCGGCTGCACGCGCACGGACTGCCCAACCTGAAGCGCCTCGACGGGGACCTCGCGGGTCTGCGTCCCTTCCAGCAGCAGGGCCGTCTTGGGCGCGAGCGCCGCGAGCGCGCGAATGCCGGCCCGGGCGCGTCCGGCCGCGATCCCTTCCAGCAGCTCGCCGATGGCGAACAGGAACACGACCAGGGACCCCTCGGCGGCTTCCCCGATGGCGACCGCGCCGATGGCCGCCACGCTGATCAGGGTGTTGATGGTGAAGGGTTCCCCGAGGCGGGCGCTGGCGAGAGCTTTGAGCAGCAGCGGCCACACGCCGATCAGGGTGGCGGCGGCGTAGGCCCAGAAAGCGAACCCCGGCGCGACCAGGCTGAACAGCAGCGCCAGGACCAGCAGCCCACCAGTCAGCAGGACGTTCCGGCCCTTCCCTGTCCGGTACCAGGGGAGCTCGGCCCGGGCCGGGCGGGGCGGGACCGGTGCGGCCACGTTCGTCCCGGCGTTGGCCTCGCCCTGCAATTCCGGTGGGTACCCGATGGAGCGCAGGGTCTGTTCAAGTTGCGCCCTCGGCGTCCGGGTCTCGTCCAGCGTCAGGCTGAGCGTCTGGGTGGTGAAGTTGACCTTCGGCTCGCCGACCCCCGGCAGTCGGGTGACCACGCCCTGCACCTTGTTGGCGCAGTCGGCGCAATCCATGTTGTTCACGAAGTAGCGCAGGGGCAGGCTGGGGGTGGCGGCCGGGGCGGCTTCCAGGGTGGGCGGGTAGCCCAGGGAGCGTAGCGTTTGTTCCAGGCGCTCGCGAGGCATCTGAGCCTCGTCCAGGGTGAGGCTCAGCGTCTGGGTGGTGAAGTTGACCTGGGGTGCCCCGACCCCGGGCAGCCGGGTCAGGGCGCTCTGCACCGTGCGGGCGCAGTCGGCACAGTCCATGCGCTCCACGAAGTAGCGCAGGGGCGTGCCTAGAGTGGAAGTGGACCTCGTCATGCCTTAAGATATCTGTATGGTTGTACAGATATCAAGCACGAGGGGACGCGTCTGAACGGCAAGGGGGTGGTCTGGGAAGGCAGCGGGCCGCGCTCCTGGGACACCGTCCACACCCTACCCGCCGCGGCCATTCTCCTGTCCGCACTGCTGGGAACCGCGCTGGCGCTGACGGCCGTGCCGTACGGCTGGAGTACCCTCACTCCCTTGCCGCTCGCCGCGCTGCTGCTGTGGGCCTGTACCCCGACCGCTCCGCGTGCGGTCGCCGCCCGGCTGTTCTGGAGCTTGACCGCCTTTTTCAGCATCCACCTGCTGTTCTTACCGCTCAGTTTCGCGCAGCTCTTCGGGGTGGTGGGCGCCCTGCTCTTTCCCGCGCTGTTCGTGCTTGAAGGAACCTTCTACGCGCTGCTTGGGCTGTTGGTGGCCCGGCTCACGCCCGGTTTCCTGGGGCGGGTCTGGGGCCTGGCATTCGGGTGGGTGATCCTGGAGTGGCTGCGGCACCTGGGGCCGTTCGCCTTTCCCTGGGGCACGCTGGGGTACACCCTGCTCCCCACCCCGCTGATCCAGGTGGCCGACCTCGGCGGCGTCCTGCTCGCCAGCCTGCTGGTCACGTCCATGGCGGCGGCGCTCGCCAGCCTGGCCCGGCGGGAGGCCCGGCCACTGGCGCTGGTGCTGCCCGTCTGGGGCCTGGCGCTGGCCTACGGGTTAACGCGGCCCGAGCCCTCGCCGCCCACCCACCGGGCGCTGCTGGTGCAGGGCAACCTCAACCCGCTGGACAAGGTGGCGGGCACGGCTGATCCGCTGCCGGTCTATGCCCGTCTCAGCGGAGCCGCCGCTGGAACAGTCGCCGTCTGGCCGGAAACCGCCATCTCGGACCGCGACCTGGGCCGTCTGCCCGATCAGCCCCTGCTGATCGGCGTCGCCCGCCCGGCTCAGAACCGGGTCGAGGCGTGGGACGGCGGCCTGGTGGGCGCCTACGACAAACGGCGGCGGGTGCCGTTCGCCGAGCATTTCCCGCTGCGTGCCCCCCTGGCGCCGCTGTACGGGTGGGTCTTCCGGGCGCTGGGCGTGCCCGACCTGACCGGTTTGCTGCCGGGTCGCCTCGACCGGCCGCTGACCCTGGGCGGCGTAGTGTACGGGGCGTACGTGTGTTACGAGAGCGTCTTTCCCGAGATCGCCCGTGGCCTCGTGCGGAAAGGCGCGGGGGTGCTGGTGAATGTGTCCAACGACGGCTGGTTCAACGCGGGGAACGGGGTGGCGCAGCACTTCGCGCTGGGGCGGGTGCGGGCCATCGAGACACGCCGGTACCTGCTGCGCGCGGGCAACATCGGCGTGACGGCAGTGATCGACCCCCGCGGCCGGGTGACGCAGGCGCTGCCGATCCGCCGCGAGGGGGCGCTCCAGGCCCGCTTCGCCGTGGAGGAAGGACAGACGTGGTACGTCCGGTTGGGGGACTGGCCGGTGGGGGTGTTGGCCCTAGGCCTCCTGGGGCTCGTGTTTGCCCGGCGGGGGGTGAAGCGGACGCCCGGCTGATTTCAATGGCTGAGTTTGCCCTCGATTACCCACTGGACACCGCATCACCCTCCCCCGACACCTTGCCACCACCAAATGTACCCGATGCACGCTTGAACAGAAGGGCTCCCCGAGCGCAGTGCGCTTCACTTTGTCACTGGTGCAGGGAGTTCAATTGGGACTGACATCGCCTCCCCTTCGGCGGTTGGTATGGAAACAGGTGAATTCCAATGAGCGACAACAACAAAGACGACGAAGCACACCACCTCGACGCCAGCCAGGCGGCCGACCGCCGGATCCTGTGGCTGGTGCTGCTGATCAACCTCGGCCAATGCCTGGCCGGCGTTGCGGTCGGCCTCTGGGCATCGTCCACCGCAGTGATCGGGGCGGCCCTCGACAACCTGGCCGATGCGTCGGTGTACGGGGTCAGCCTCTACGCGGTCGGCCGCACGGCAGGCATCAAGGTGCGCGCCGCCCGCCTGTCCGGGTGGCTCTTGATCGGCCTGGCGATAACGCTGTTCGTGGAGGTGCTGCGCCGGTTCTTCGGCGGCGAGGCGCCGGTGGGCCCGGCGATGATGGCGATGGCGGCCGTCAACGCGGCGTTGAACCTCGTCTGCCTGCGGCTGCTCAGGCGCCACCGAGGCGAGGACGTCAATTTCAAGGCGTCGGCCATCTTCACCAGCAACGACTCGCTGGTGAACCTGGCGATTGTGCTGTCCGGCGCGCTGGTGCTGTGGTTGGGCTCGAACCTGCCGGACCTGATCCTCGGCCTGGTGGTGTCGGCGATTGCGGCCAAGGGTGGCCGGGAGATCCTCGCCGAAGCGGCCGAGGCCGACGAAAAGGCCCACTCTGAGGCCGCTTGACTCCGTTCACGCTTCGAGGTAGGCCATCCCGGCAAGGGGAGTGGTAACACGCCATCACCCCTGACGGGGGATCGTGGGTGGGGCACCTTGGGGGTGCTTGAACAGGCAGACCTGGGACGTCCGGCTGGGCGACTGGCGGGTGGGGGCGCGGCCCTGGGCCTGCTTGGGGGCGTGTGGGTCCGCCGAAGTCCGCGCAGCAGAGGCGTCTCCCGGAAGTGACGGTGTGCGGGCAGGCTGCCCCCGCGTGGTGGAGGAAGTGACCTCACCCAGGGGAGACGGCCGCCCAGCCGGACGTGCTCGCCCGTTCGGGGCCAGCGGGATGCTCCCTGACGTTCAATTGATGAGCCGGCCCTCGATCAGCCACCACCCCTGGGTCGCGCCCGGGCCGAGACTGCGCAGGACCCGGGAGTCGTTCCCCGCCGGGTCATCCACGGTGTCCCCGGCCTGGGGTGAGGGACCCGAGTCGTCCAGCACCACTTCCACCGTGGTCACCGGCTGGAGGTCTTCCGCGCCTTCTGTCATGGCATCCACCTGACTGGAGACTGCGGCGGGGACCACCAGGGAACAGCGCTGAGGTGGGAGCGGTCACGCGGGTGGGTGGGTGGGGCCGACGGCCGCCCGGGAAGTTCCCACCCCACGCAGCAGCGCCGTGCCCAGCCCCAGGTACGCGAGGCTCAGCACGGGGGCCAGGAACGGTTCGAGGTCGGCCAGACCGAGTGGCTTGGTGGCGATCACCACGCCCGCGAGCACCGCCGTCACCAGAAACCAGGTCCCCAGGGCGGCGCTCCGGCGCAGGCGCAGCAACAGGCCCCCACTCAGCGCCAACCACACGCCCAGGAGCAGGTCCGACCCCAGCCGCAGGTGGAGGGCCAGGTCCCCGACCATCCGCCCCACCACCTCCACCGCGTCCCGCGTCCCCCCGGAGGCCTGCACGTAGCCCTGCGCCAGGACGGGCGACGCGGCGGCGAGCACGAGCGGGGCGGCCAGCCCGAAGACCACGCCCCCCAGCCCGGCCACGGCCGCGACACGGGACACACCTCTGGCCCCAGGTCGCAGCCGGTCGTGCAGCGCCAGCGGTGCAGGAAGCAGGGCCAGGCTGGAGAGCAGGGTCAGCCACCACAGGCCGGTGTAGGCGCGGGCGTGCTCCGCCACCCAGGGCAGCAGCCGCCCCTGATCGTCGAACATCTCGACGTCCAGCCCGGCCTGGGCCAGGGCGCCATACACATAGACGAGGGACAGCAGGAACAGTGCTCCGGCCAGCAGGGCACCGCAGCCGCCCAGTCGGGTGAGCGCTTGATCTTGATGATCTTGAAGCGTGGACAAGGGAGAACTCCTGTTGAGGGGTCGAGGCAGGGCGTCGGTGGACGGCCGGATGGGGACGGCATCCCACCGGCCAGCCGGAACAGCGATGTCCCACGGCCGACCTGGACGGCGGTGGAGTCCACACGCCTCTCCCGGCCCACGGCATGAAGGCGTGCGGGGGCAGGCCCGGGGGACGGCGGAACCCATCCGGCCCCACGCTAGCTGTCCACCTCTACAGGGATCAAGAGAAAGGCCGTCCCTTTGGACGTGAGGTGTGACGCGGGAGCCGCACAGGGCATCATGCTCAGGAGTGACGAACGGCGCTGCGCCTGCCTGCCGTGACGGGCCGGACCTGGACGGTGCACCGGGGGACACGCTGTCCCTGATCGCGCAGCGGGGCGGTACGACCCTGGGGGCCCTGCTGTGCGCCAACCGGGGCCTGAACCCCCGCCTGCCGTCCAGGTGGGGCAGCGCCTCACGCTGCCCGCGCCCCCCTCGGTCCGCGCCGCCACCAGCGCGGTCGTCCGCCCGGCTTCCCTCAGGGTGAACGCCGCGCTGCCCGTCCGGGGGCGGGTCACCACGCCCTACCAGGCCGCCCCCCCGGGCCTTGACCTCGCCGCCCCCGCCGGGACGCCCATTCGCGCCGCGCTGCCCGGCACGGTCGTGGAGTCGCGCTTCGACGGCCGGAGCGGGTGGGGCTGGACGGTCGTGCTCGACCACGGGGGCGGCGTCAGAACCCGGTACAGCCACAACAGCGTCAACCTCGTCCGGGTGGGCGCGCGTGGGGGCGGGGGAGGTGATCGCGCGGGTCGGCAGCACCGGCCGGAGCACCGGGGCCCACGTCGATTACCGCCTGTACCGACAGGGTCAGGCGGTCAACCCCTCCGCCATGCAGTGAGGCCGGGCGGCGGCCTGGCCCCCGTCAGCGGGGTGCCCCGGGGGCCGCGCCGCAGGCCCGGGGAGCGCCGTCAGCCACCGCTGCCGCCCGCCGCGGCCCTCAGAGCAGCCCTTGCAGGGACCGCAGCAGGTCGTCCTCGTCCAGGCGGCCCCGGCGCACGTCCCGGATGACCCCGTCCCGGCCGATAAAGACGGTCGTGGGGATAGGCAGGGCGTGGTACCGGCGCGCGATGGCCTGTCCCGGGTCGAGCCCTGCGAGCGTGCTGAACGTGAACCCCGCGTCATACCGCCGCAACTCGTCCAGCGTGGCCCGCCCGTGCAGGCTGACGACCACCAGGCCGTGGGTGGCGTACTCCAGTTGGTAGTGGCGCAGCAGGCGGTCGTTGTCCCGGCAGACGGCGCACCCCACGTCCCCGAACTGCACGATCACCACCTCGCCCCGCAACTCGGCCAGGCTCACCCGCTCCCCGCCCAGGTCCGTGAAGGTGAAGTTCGGGGCGGAGCGCCTCACGGCCCCCGTCCCACCCCCCGCCTGGGCGGACGGGGGCGCGGTGAGGCTGACCAGGGCCAGCAGAACGAGCGCACGCTTCATGGGGTCCTCCTGGGGGTTCCCCCAGCATAGCCCGTCTCCCAGCGCGGGCAGGGCGTCCCCACAGGCCGGGTCCTTCAGGGCCGGGGGGCCATCACGTACGCCATCCCGCCGGCGTGGCCCAACCACAGCCGCTCGAAGACCGCCCGGGGGTAGGTCCGCTTCACCGTCGCGTCGCTGGGCGCCGCCGGGTCGTTCACCACCGGGTTGCCCCGCGCGTCAAACCCCGTGAGGACCATCAGGTGCCCGTCGGACCAGGAGAGCGGTGCGCCGGGCAGCTCGCCCGCCCGGAAGCGCACGCTGACCGCCAGGGGCAGGCCCTGGCTCAGGTAGGCCTCCGCGTCCCGCAGGCTGCCCAGCCGGGTGACGAACGCCTGAAGGCCATGCGTCGCCGCGTACGCCGTGTTGAACGGCCAGTTCCCGAAGCCGTCGTAGGTCGCGTCGAACGTGGCCCTCGCGGCGTCGGGCACCCGCACCGGGCGGTCCCAGAACCCCAGCAGCATGCTCACGCTCGTCGGGCTGCACCATACCGGCCCCCCGCCCGGATAGACCATCTGGGAGAGCCCCGGCACCCCCAGCACCCGGTTCCAGGCCGCCGCCTGACCCGGCTGGCCCTGATCCCGGAAGCGCAGCGCCGTGTCGGAGGTGGTGAAGGACAGCAGCCCCACCCGCGTGCCCGCCCCGGGCGTCACCCGGTACTGGAAGGCGGTGGCGCGAAACGGCAGCGTCAGGGTGTCGGTGTTCACCGTGCCGTCCGGGGTGCGGGTGACCGGGGCGCTGGCCCGCGGGCCGGACGCCCGCCACTGGCCGAAACTGAAGTAGCGGGTCCAGCGTCCGTCCGGGCGACGCACCCGCACCTCGACCGTGAGGGGGCTAGTCGCGCTCCCGGTCGCGTTCCAGCTCGGGATCAGCTCGTTGAAGGGCGCCACGGTCACGGCCGCGCTCTCCAGGCGGCCCGCCTGAAGCGGCGGGAGGGCCTGCCAGGTCGCGGGAACGCCCGCCCGCGCCTGCGCGGCGCGGATGGCGGGCGAGGGTGTGCCGAAGCTGGTCTGCTGGGCGTAGGGGGCGGCGGCGGCCAGGCCGGAGAACAGCAGCCCGGGGAGAAGAGTCCAGGAGCACTTCACCCCGAGAGGCTAGCGGGCAGGACGGGCGGCTGGGTGAACGCCGAGCGGACGTGTGGTGCAATGCGTAGAGTGGGCCCATGCGCAGAAGGCTGCTGGTCCTGTTCACGGTCGCCCTGCACCTGACCGTCTTCCCCACGGCACAGGCCATCACGTACCGCTTCGCGGAGCTGGACTGGGGAATGCCCCGGGGAGAGGCCCACCAGCGCCTCACGCGTTCGGGGTGGCGTCTCGTGGGGCAGGGCGGCTACGGGGATGGCGTCTACCAGGGCACCAGCGAGGGGCACCCGGCGCGGGTCACCCTCAAGTACGACCTGCTGGGCCGCTTGGTGGCGGTGGACGCGCGGGTCAGGCCCGCCGAGGACCGCCTCCTGGGGACCTACCAGGCCGTCAAGGCGTCGCTCACGCGGCGGTACGGGCCGCCCGTCTACAGCCAGGTCTCCTTCCGCGAGCCGTACCGGGAAGGCGACGGCCGGGAACTGGACGCTTTGAAGCGCGACCACGCCCGGTACGACACGGTGTGGTTCGACGAGAACGAGCTGAACACGGCGGCGAGGAGCGGCGTGCAACTGGAGGTGGTGAGCACGCCCTTCTCGCGGCTGGAGATCCGGCAGTTCTACCTCAGCGACGACTGGACGGAGGAGTACCGGCGGAGGGCGGGCCCCTCGGAGGAGACCTTCTGAAGGGGCGCCTCCCCGGACGGGTTCACGAGGTCTATCTGTGACCGGCCCTGCACCCTGCTGACCAAGGGAGACAGGGCTCCCCCGGGTGGACGCCGGACCTGCCCGCCGCTGACCTGAAGGGCTGGACGCCGCCAGGGAGGGTCATTCAGCCCCCTCACGTCCGCCGACGCCCGTTCCCCCGGAGGGCCCGCTCCCGGTGTTCACCGCAGGGCCGGCGCCGTTCTTCCCGCCGAGCAGACGACCAGCCAACAGCGCTGCTCCCCGGTTGTCGATGTGGGCGCAGTCGTACCAGTCCTGCGCGTTGCTGCCGAAGCGCTCGGGGGAGGCGTAGTCGCGCACGGTCACGCCGGTGCGGCGGCCGAGGTCCTGTAGGGCGGCGCGGGTTTCTGCGAGCAGCCTCGTGTAGCGGGTCTGGCTGGCAAGCAGTTGGGTGGTGGCCGGGTGCAGCGGGGAAATCCAGATCTCCACCTGACCGCCGTCCTGTTGCACCTCGCGCACCAGAGCTTCCAAGTACCCCCAGCGTTGGGGCGACAGGGACCGCATCCCCCCGTAGATGCTGAGGTAACCGGGCAGGCAGGCGCTCACCTCCCGCGTCAGGTCGAACGTCCCGGCGGCCCGCTGCTGCTCGCGCCCGGGGTAGTGCAGGTAGCCGTTGGCCGTGAACTGCATGAAGGGCACCCGCGCCTCCGAGCGCGCCCGCGCCGCCACCACCCTGGCCGTATCCCTCAGGTAGTCGACGGTGAACATGTCCTTCACCCGGCTGACGTCGGCCGACACCCCCAGGAGCGCCGCGTTCCCCTGCCCCTGGGCGAGCATCCGGCGCAGCTCGGCGTTGTGGCGGAAGTTGGTGAAGTAGACGTTGTCGTTGTGCAGCGCCTCGACGTCGAGCCCCAGCATGACCCGCCGGATGGGCGCGCCCCGCGCCTTGGCCCAGCGGTAGATTGCCAGGTAATCCTCGGCCTTGGCCGCGTCCACCGTGAAGTTGAAAAAGCGCAGGCCGGTCTTCTCGCTGAAGACCTCCGGGTCGAGCTTCATGGTGCGGCTGGAGCCCAGGATCAGGCCCTGCACCGGGGCCTGGGCCTGAAAGGCTCGGAAGAGGGTCATCTTCTGGCGGCGGGCGTCCAGGGTGACGGTCGGAAAGCGGCCGACCCCGAACTGCCCCCGTGGGTCCACGTACCACAGCACCGCGCCCAGCACAGCCGCGAAGACGAGAATCCAGCCCAGCACCACCCTCAGAAAACGCATTCCTGCCCTGCCTCCAGGCCAGAACGCGCGAGCACCGGCGCCCCGGGTGTCCCAGCCGGGGACATCCTTCGCCCCCCCGAGGCCTTGCCATCAGGCGTACCGTGCCGTCCCCGTCCGTCTTGATCCCACGCCATCTCCACCTCTCTGAAGGCCCTCTTCCTTAAAACGGGAAACCGTTCCTGAAACAAATCCGTGTGGGTCCAGAAACTGCGGTCCCACAGACCCATGAGCCTGACGCGCTGCGGGATGACCCCAGACTGGAAGTTGATCCCCGACTCCTTGGCATGCGGATGAGGGTGGGCTCCGGTGCAGGTTCGGCCGTATCCAGGTCCACCCTTTCCCCATCTGAGCGCCAGAGGACGCCAACTCGGGACAGCATCCCGCCAATTCCATGATATATGAACATCTATGCAGCAGTCACACAGCAGGAGAGACGCCGAGGCGTGCCCCAGGGCGCTTCAACATCAGTAAAGCGCAACGTCAACGAACAGGGGCGCGCATACATCAGCGTTCACGCCTGCTGTTCCCAGGCGGCAGGTGGAAGTCCGCAGGCTCGACCCCACCCCACAGGGACTGGTCAGCCCGCGTTGGGGCTATCGCAGCGTCGATGAGTCTGGAGGTGCCCGGGTTTCCCGCGCCCGTTGTCCGGCAAGGAGACCCTCCCATCCTCCTGGACGCGCTCTTCCGGTACCTTGGCGTGTGTAGCCAGCCGAGCATGACCGCTTCACGCTGTTCGCGTTTGTACCTCAGCGAAGCTCACCCCACCGGCTGAGGACGTCGAGTCCGATCCATGAGAAAGCCCGATTTGGCGCCGAACGGCCCGTTCCGGTCGGCGACTTCGTGCCCCGTCCCCCTCCAAGGAGCAGCCGCATGACCCTGGATGAGCCGCAGCACCACTACGAACTCGACCGCATGGCCGAGGACGCCTGGCGGATGTTCCGCATTCTCGGTGAGTACACCATCGGCTTCGACCGCATGGCGCATGTGCGCCCACCCCTGGTCACCGTGTTCGGCAGCGCCCGCACCGAGATTAAGGACCGCTACTACGGCCAGGCCGAGCAACTCGGGCGCGAACTGGTCCAGGCGGGCTTCGGGGTGATGACCGGGGGCGGTCCCGGCATCATGCAGGCGGCCAACAAGGGTGCCTTCGAGGTGGGAGGAGTCAGCGTGGGCCTGAACATCATCCTGCCCTTCGAGCAGAAACCCAACCCGTACCAGACCCTGACCCTGAACTTCGAGTATTTCCACGCCCGCAAGGTGATGCTCGCCAAGTACGCCGCGGCCTTCGTGGTCTTCCCGGGGGGCTTCGGCACCCTCGACGAACTCGGGGAGATCCTGACCCTGGTGCAGACGCGCAAGATGCACGCCCTGCCGATCTACCTCGTCGGCGAGCGGCACTGGCGCGGCCTGGTGGACTGGTTCAGAGGTACCCTGGTGGAGAGCGGCGCGATTGCCCCGGACGACCTGCACCTGTTCAAGGTGGTGGATGACGTGACGACGGTTCCTGAGGACGTGCGCCGCTACCACGACCCGGCGACGCCGGACGGCTTCAAGCGGCCCACGGCGGAAGACCGCCAGCGTGCCCGGGGGGAGGCGACGTGAGGGCGCGTCTCTTCCCCAGCCTGCTGGCGGCCGACTTCGCCACCCTGGGGGACGCCATTCGGGAAGCCGAGGCGGGCGGCGCGGACGGCTTCCACCTCGACGTGATGGACGGGCAGTTCGTCCCCAATCTCAACTTCGGGCCCCTGACCGTGGAGGCCTGCCGCCGGGTGACGGTCCGGCCGCTCGAAGCGCACCTGATGATCGTGCAGCCGGAGCGCTTCGTGCCCGACTTCGTGCGGGCCGGGGCGAACCGGGTCATCGTGCACGCCGAGGCCACGCCCCACCTGCACCGGGCGGTCGGCCTGATTCGTGAACTGGGCGCGCAGGCAGGAGTCTCCGTGAACCCGGGCACCCCGTTGGAGATGCTGCGGCCGGTCCTGGGTGACCTCGACCTGGTGCTGGTGATGAGCGTGAATCCGGGGTTTGGCGGGCAACGGTTCATCCCAGGCAGCCTGGAGCGGGTCCGCACCGTGCGCCGCTGGCTGGACGAGGTGAGCAGCGGGGCGGAACTGGAGGTGGACGGCGGCATCACGCCCGTGACGGCACCTGCTGTGCTCGCGGCGGGGGCGAGTGTCCTGGTGGCGGGGAGCGCGGTGTTCGGCGGTGAGGTCGCGCGTAACCTGGAGGCGTTGCGCGCCGTCATGACGGGTGGGCAACCCGAGGAGGCCTCATGAACGACGATCAGAACAAGCCGGACAGCCAGCCCCAGGGAGAGATCGTGCTCACGACCCTGCCGGACGCGGCCCTGGGGGACAGGCACAACGAAACCCCGACCGACCACAAGGCGAGGTTGCAGCGGCAGGAGCACCCGCGCCACGGCCCCGACGACGAGGACAGTTGCCGCGCATGATCGAGGGAGGTTCCATGAACGACGATCAGAACACGCCCGACGGGCAGCCCCAGGGAGAGATCGTGCTGACCACCGTGCCGGACACGGTGCAGGACCAGGCCCCGAACGAGACGCCCACCGACCTGCTGGCGCGGTTGCATCAGCAGGAGGATTCGCGGATCGAGCCCGACAACGAGGACGGCTAGACCTTCAGGGGGCCCCCGCCGCATCCTCGGTCGCGTCTTCCAGCGGGGCTTCCACCGCGTCCCGGGCTGTCTCCGCCGCCACCCGGGCGGCGGTCGTGCTGGAGTCTTCCTGCCCTCCGGCGATGAAGCTGGCATGGGAGGCGGCAATGGCACGGGCGACGATGCTGACCTCATCCTCCCCGGTGCCCTGGCAGAGCTCGTCGAGAAAGTGACGGGTGAGGGGGTCGAGGGTCAGCACGAGCGTGTTCTTCGTGTCGGTCATTCGTCGAGCATCGCATGTGGGACGAAGGCATGGAGTCGACTCCAGACGTTCTTCGGGAGCGTCCCTCTCTTGCCGTGCCGCCCCTGTCTGGTCTGGCCTGCCGCTTCAGGTCCACCTGCGTGCTCGCAGCCTGTCAGGGCACGGCGGGCGCCAGGTCTGGCTGCCGAGCACGGTCAGGGCCAGGGCCAGAATCGCGACGTTGAACCAGAAGGCAGTGATGCCGTGTCACGAGGTCAAGCGGCGGATGACTGGGCTGGAGGTGGACACGTCCGAGACCTGAAAGGTTAGCCCGGTCACGACGAAGGCGAAGTGAACGAGGTCGGGGGTGGAGGGTGCCTTGGGGAACGCCAGACCACCGTCCGGCCCCGCCTCCTCATTCCCGTCATCGCAGGAGAGGTGGGCGGAACGCAGGGTGGAGATGGTGGAGGTCAGGTACCGGCCGCTCAGCACGGCGACGACCGCCACGGCGATGGCCGGCGGTGGCGCCCCCGGCTCCAGGCGGGTGGCGTGCTCGATGACGATGGCTGAAGCGACGAGACTCACGAGGCTGGAGATCAGCACCATCACCCGCCCTGCCGCGCGTCCCGGATCCGCAGCGGCGGCCGCTGGCTGGGTGCGCTCGGGTGGCGAACGCAGGCTGAACCCCAGGTCAAGGCCAGCAAGGTCAGCGCGCCGCTGTCCCAGCCCACCCTGATCCACACCAGCGCGGAGGAGGGAGCCGGGAGGACGAGGGCCGCCGTGGAACCGGCAGCGCTGGTGAGAAGCCGGGACCAGGATCACTCCCACCGAGCGTGTGTCTGTGGCAGCGGGGAGAACTCAGCCACACCCCGCGCTCCACAGCGGCTTCCAGGAGGTCACCAGGCGACGTCGCACCCGGGCACGGTGGACATCCCCGCTGGCGGGGGGGGAGGAAGACCGCTCCATTGGCAGCGGGAAGACAGGACCTGGGTTGAGGTGAGGCGTTGGTCATGGGCATCTCCGATCCCGAGCAGAGGGCCAGCGGCCCTTCACCCGTTCACGGGGCCGCACGCTTCCCTGCCGCCGCCCTCGCCTCACTGGTGGCGGGGGCCTTGCGGTGAAGTGCGCCGGCGACGGATGGGGAACAGTGGTGAGCGCCGGAGCGTGAGGAGCATTCCCACCACACCCACCAGCAGGAGCGCGTCGGGAAGGTGGGCCCCAGCCAGGCGTGGCCCCTCCAGACGGCGGACCAGGGGAGCCAGCGACCGGACGGTCAGCAGCACATTGGCCGCCCTGTCCAGCAGCAGAGCCAGGACATCACCGAACACCCCTGCCGCCAACCAGGCGAGTGCCCGGCGCAGGTCGCGTGACGGCCACCCGCTCAGCAGGAGGGCCATGACCACCAGGCCGACCGCGACCCGCAGCGTGATGGCTGCCGTCAGCCAAGTCAGCCAAGTCGCGAGGAGCCAGGTGTGGTCCGCAGGGGACCACCAGTGCCTGAGCGGCGGGGGCACGTCTGGCCGGTGGGCCAGGGCCCACCCACTCCAGAGGATCAGGGCCACGGCCAGCGCCAGCAGGACAAGCAGAAGGACCCGGGAAGAGCGCCGCGCCCGCTCCCCGATGTCGATGCCCGGGCGGGGGAACGTCTCATCGCTGATGTGGACGGCAGGCCTGCCCAGGAACGGCCCGATCCCCCCGGTTCCGGCGGGGGCGTCCGAAGAGGGCTCGTCCGGCGGGCCGTGGATCTGCTCCAGGCTCGCCGGGTGGTCTGCCCCAGATCTTGAAGAGCGGGGAAAGGGGTGGGCCTCGTACGCCAGCAGGAGCAGATTGTTTTCCAGGATATACCGGGGCGTCTGCGTCTCATCCAGTTCCAGGTGCAGGTGCCGCGTCTGAACATCGACCCTGATGTGACGTGCTCCCGGCAGTCTGGCCACAATTCGAATCACGTCCTGGGCGCGGAATTCACTGTCCATCCGCGCCACGTGATAGTCGAGGAGGGTCGGGGGCGAGGTCACGTTTTCATTATATCTGTAGACCTGTTCAGATGTACACCGTTTAAGGTACCCATCCCCCAGGGGGTTCACTCGACCCGCTGCATGGAATCGACGGAAGAACCGCACCATCGGGGCAGGTCCCGTTGCCCTCTCCATCAGCTCAGGCACAGTCATGCCCCGAATTTGTGAATGGCGGGGGCAATCCGGCGACGACCTGCAAACGGCTGAGGCACCAGCACATGTCGACCCCCCTGCGCTCCGCGGAGATCAGTGACAGCGCCGCCGACGCGCAGGTGCGGCGCCGGTGACGGCAAGCGAGACCATCGGGATGAGCCAAACTCCAATTCACCCCTCACGCTGACCCGGCATACTGCCCTGGCCGCGGGTGCGGTGTCCCGTCTGAGTGACGCCCCCGACGATCACCGAAGAGCCCAGCTCTGCCTCAGGGCAGTCCTGCTTCCACATACGGATGCTCCGTTGTGAGGCTTCGGTCATCACGGCGCTTGCGGAGGTGTAGGTGACCGTGACTCCAGCCCCTCAGACCCACGACGTTCCCCTGGCGGCGCAACGGCCACCTGAGCTGCGCCGCGACGACGGCGGACACGTCCCGACGCTTGGGCGGATCCCGGTCGGTCGGTCGGGGGCAACCCTCCGCCTTCAGCCGTCTCTCGCCTTGCCCTGTCCTCGAGGAGGGCTTCCATGCCAAGACTGCCACGCACCCTAACCCTGAAAGACACGGCCGCTTCGGCGGTCTTCACCCTGGGCCTCCTGACCAGTGGGGACGTGGCACCCGAGGCGTCGGGGGCCAAGCCGGTTCCGGGCACGCCTCCCCCCACCAGCGAAGGTCGTCCCAGTTCCACGCCGCCACCTCCAGTGCCGCGTTTGACGGTCTCGCCTGATGGACGGCGCCTGCAATACGCGGACGGTCGGCCCTTCCTGTACTGGGCGGACACCGGCTGGGAGCTGTTTCACCGCCTGAACCGCACGGATGCCCGGCAGTATCTCCAGGCCCGCGCCGCCCAGGGGTTCACCGTCATCCAGGCTGTCGCCCTCGCTGAAATGAACGGTCTGACCGTTCCCAACGCCCAAGGCGACCTCCCTCTCGTCGGCAAGGACCCGACTCGCCCCGCGACCACTCCGGGCAACAAGCCGACCAACTCTGCCGAGTACGACTACTGGGATCACGTGGACTACATCGTGAACGAGGCCGCGAGTCTCGGCCTGCACGTCGCCCTGCTGCCGAGCTGGGGCCGTTGGGTGAACGATGAACCGATCTTCACCCCCGCCTCAGCTCGCTCGTACGGGGTGTTCCTGGGTCGGCGGTACCGGGACAAGCCAGTCATCTGGGTCCTGGGCGGCGACCGGAATCCGGAGACGGAGGAGCAACGCGCTGTGTGGAGGGCGATGGCCGAAGGCATTGAGCAGGGTGTGGGAGGGCGGGACCGAGCGCTGATCACCTACCACCCGCGCGGGGGCAAGACCTCCGCCGAGTACTTCCACAGCGAGCCGTGGCTCGACTTCAACCTGTGGCAGACCGGGCACTGCCGGGGTGAGCGGGAGGCTGAGAAGGTCCTGGGCACCTACCGTCGCACGCCCGTCAAGCCGGTGATCAACGCCGAGCCCGTGTATGAGCAGCACGTCATCTGCAACGACCAGAAGAACGGGTACGCCGACGAGGTAGACGTGCGGAACGTGGCGTACTGGAGCATGTTCGCGGGGGCGGCGGGGCACAGCTACGGCCACCGGATGGTCTGGGGCTTCGACGTCTATGACGGCAATAAGGCATGGCTGAAGGCGCTCTCGGCGCCAGGAGCTTGGCAGGTGCAGATTCTCAAGAAGCTGCTGGAGTCGCGTCAGGCCCAGCGGTGGGAGCCGGACACGACGCTGGTGAAGGGGAGTTTCACCGGGACTCGGCCGGTGGTGGCGTTGCGGGGCCGAGAGTACGCCTGGGTGTACCTGCCGGATGGCGGCGCGGTGACGGTCACGCTGGGCCGGGTGGGGGAAGCGCGGGTGAAGGTGTCGTGGCTTGACCCCAGAACGGGACGCACGACGGTGGTCGGCGCCTTTTCGAACTCCGGCGAGCGATCCTTCTCCGCTCCCTCACACGGGCGTGGTCAGGACTGGGTCCTGCGGATCGAGAACCCCTGACTCGCGACTCGCTCCCCCAACGCTTCACACTCATGCAGGGTGACGTCAGGACGAGGACTGATCTCGAGCAACCCGTCCTCCCTCTGGGTTCGACCTCGCGCCTGTTTCAAGCAGGAACTGTGGCCGTTCAACGGTGTGCGCCACCCGGTCTGGCACCTCGCGGACGTGGCGTGCTGAGCCTTGTCCGTCATCCCACACCCCTTCAGGTCAGGCGTCACCAAGCCCGCACCCTTCGGTTCGTGTCCTGAAGCCCCGCCGCGCTCACCGACCTCCCCTTCTTCGAACTCCAGAGACTGTTGGCGTCGCAAGACCTCGTGAAAGCCTGGGTGTCCAGGAGACGCTCCACAACCGGTCCTGACCTGTCCCGCACGCGGGGGCCATTGTCCCTACGGGCGACCGGGCCGGGAGGCGGTTCACAGACCAACGGCGCACGACACCTGGGGTCCACTGGTGCACGAATGGAGCATCCCTCGTCTGCGGCGCTCCTGCAGCACGAGCACCTGCGGGTGAAGAGCGGCGAGAGGTGGGCGGCTGAATCCCAAGCGGGCCTGGCGGGGAGCCGACGTTCGTCCCCGTATGACTCACGGGCCGTGAAGGGACCTCGGCGAGGACACTTCGCTTGTCGTCAGGGTCCGGTCTCTGCCCCCTGGCCTTCCAGCTTGCCCCGGCCGACGTGGGAGGCGGCCCCCCGCCCCCCGTCCTCCCCGGCGCTGTTCCAGCCGCTTGCAGTCCAACAGAGGGACATCTCATCTGCGCGTCTGATCATTCATCAACCTTTTAAATCCGCTTGGTAAGGTGCCGCACGTTTATGCGACGTTTCCTGCTCACGGCGCTGGCCCTCACGGCCGTCAGCTTCTCCGCCGCCACCACCGTCACCGTGCAGCCGGGCGACACGCTGACCCGACTCGCCGTCCGGTCCGGCACCACGGCGGCAGCGCTGCGGCGCGCGAATCCCGGGGTCCGCCTGGACATGCTGCGGGCCGGCAGCGTTCTCCGGCTGCCGGAGGCCCGCGGCGAGACGCGGGCCTGG
The DNA here is from genome assembly GCF_002869765.1 of Deinococcus planocerae. NCBI lineage: Bacteria > Thermotogati > Deinococcota > Deinococci > Deinococcales > Deinococcaceae > Deinococcus > Deinococcus planocerae. The sequence goes on from NZ_PNOR01000002.1 coordinate 98,416, forward strand.
ACGGTGCGCCCCGGCGACACCCTGTCCCGGATCGCCCAGCGTCAGGGCCTCACCCTCCAGGCCCTGCTGAAGGCCAACCCGGCGCTGGACCCCCGGCTCCCCCTGCGGGTGGGGCAGCGGCTCCGTCTGCCCGCTGCGCCGCTGGCCCGCGCGCGCACGACGGTCACCCTGCGTCCCGCCTCGGTGCGTGGCGCCGCCGGGCGGCCCCTGCAGGGGCGGCTCACGACGCCGTTCCAGGCCACCCACCCGGGCCTGGACCTGGCGGCGCCCAGCGGCACGCCGATCCGTGCCGTCTTGCCCGGCACCGTCACCGAGTCCCGCTTCGACGGCCAGGGCGGCTGGGGCTGGACGGTGGTTCTCGACCACGGGGGCGGGCTCACCTCCCGTTACAGCCACAACAGCGCCAACCTCGTCCGGGTCGGGGCACGGGTGAACGCCGGCGAGGTGATCGCCCGGGTCGGCAGCACCGGGAACAGCAGCGGCGCCCACGTGGACTACCGCCTCTACCAGGGCGGCAAGTCCATCGACCCTTCCAGCCTCCAGTGAACCCCCGGCCGGGCGTTCAGCGCCGGGTGCCGACCAGGAAGATGTTGGGCCAGGGGCGGTAGGTGCTCCTGAGGGTGTCCTGTTTGAAGGTCTGCCCGCCCCGCACGAAGCGCCGCGTCACCTCGATCACGGCGCCGGGGGCGGCCCAGTCCACCTGCCTGCGCTCCCCGGCGGGCCGCGTGGCGTCCCGGATCAGGCGGTCCGGGGGAGCGGGGGTGCTCCTGAGGGTGCGCGGCGTCCCGACCTCCACGGTGAAGTCGCGCGTCCGGCCGAACACACTCACCGTCAGGCGGGCCTCCTCGTCGTTCCACTCGCTTTGGAACCACAAAGGACCGCCCGTGTCGTTGGCGAACTTCAGGTCGAGGTTGGGCTGGTAGATGGTGCCGTCCAGACCCTGCGGGTCGTAGTACCGCACCTGATACGAGTGGTTGCGCCGCTCGAGGATCGGCAGGCCCGCGCTGTAGAGGGTGCGGAACACGGTCGTGCTCACCTGACAGATACCGCCGCCGACCCCGTTGGCCGTGCGGTCACCGGCGATGACGAGACCCGTGACGAAGCCCGTGCGCGTACTGATGGGTCCCACCATCCGGTTGAAGGAAAACGTCTTGCCTTCCAGCAACCGGTCCTGAAAGCGGCTGGCCCCGACGTGGATGTTGGTGACGCGCTCGGGGCTGCTGCCGTAATAGTTCGTCTCGCCCGTGCCCAGGTGCGCCGTGATCCCGCGCGACAGGAAGTAGTCGAGCGTGCGCCCCGGCGCCGTCTGTCCGGTGACCACGACGTTCGCCTTCACCCCCCGGGGGTCCTTGAGGGCCGCGAGGACGTTGGTCCGGGTCTTCGCCTCGTCCACCGTCAGCCCATTGCGCTGCACGACCGCCCAGCCGTCCCACTGGTTCTCGAAGCGGGCGTCCTGCGCCTCACGGGGCAAGTCGGCCAGGAAGGTCCGCAGGTCCGCCTCCAGGCTGGCGGTGATCACCCCGCGAGCGCGCAACTCCGCCACGCGCGGCCCCGGCAGGGTCAGGGTGCGGCTGAAGGGCACCGTCGTCTTCTTGCCGTCCACCAGGGCGGGCCACTGCGCCTGCACCGTGATCAGCAACGGCGCCGTCCGGGCGGGCGGGGTCGGAGCCGCCGTTGGCTCTGGTGCGGGTGCCGGAACAGGCGGCGGGGCCGGGGCGGGTGCGAGAGGCTGCGCCGGGATTACGGGCGCGGGTGTCGGCTCGGTGGGGGCCGGGACCGGAGTGGGCGCAGGAACAGGCACCGGAGCCGTCGCCGGTGCGGAAGGCGGGGCCGACGGGAGGGGCAGCGCAGGAATGTTCAGGCTGGTTTGCGCGACCGCACCTCCCAGCCAGGCACTGACCAGCAGGGCGGCACACGGACGGCTCGGGATCATGCCCGCAGTATCCCACGGGCTCAACTTCACCTGTCACCGTCCTTCGGGGGTGAGAAACTCACCTTCCGGCGAGCCGGGCCCGCCGGAAAGACGGTTCAACACCCCGGTCGGGTGAGGCCTTCCCCGGTTCCTGCTCTGGTGACCCCGGCGTCACGTTCCGCATCCACCACTCCTGCGGAATGGGGCGACTCCGGTTCTTCCACACGTCCTCGAAGCTCGCCTGCTGCTCGGACACGGCCCCCGCGTCGCTCGTGGCGAGCATCGCCTCGTTCAAACCGAGTGGCCCCCACGAGGAGAAATGGAAGTTCATGCTGCCCGCCAGCACCATCCGGCCGTCCACCGTCAGGGCCTTGGTATGCATGGGGAAGGTGACGGAGCGCGCGTCGAAGCGGTCCTCGATCCCGCGCCGCCGGGCCTCCAGGCGCAGGAGGGCGACGCCGCTGCGGTTGGGGGCGCGGTCGAGGCCGTAATCGACCATCAGCGCGCGAACCTTCACGCCACGTTCCATCGCGTCCAGCACGGCGCGAAGGTACACGGGCCAGCGGCTGACCGGGCAGTCTTGCGGTTGGAGGTAGGCGGACCAGCAGCCCAGGGAGGGGCTGAACTGGGCCTGCATCAGGTCGAGGCTCTGCCTGGCCGCCCCGAGGAGGGCCACCTGCGCCCGGTCGGCCTGGTCGAAGCCGGAGCGGCGGTACAGCAGGAAGGCCCGGGCCGGGCCGGCCCTGGTCAGGCGGCGGGCGGCGTCCGGGTGGGTGGGGGGATCGGGTTCCCGGAGGGTGCAGACCCTGGCCACGTCCCCCGCCCGCGTGCCTGCCGGACACCTCACCTGACGCGACTTGCGCCACAGGTCGTCGAACACCGCCACGCCGTCCTGCGCGACCGGACCGCGCACCCGCAGGCCGAGGTCGTGAAGGTTCCGCCCGCCCGGCGACGTGTCCGGCAGGTGCCAGTCGGTGTAGTTGTATCCGGACACCGTGAGGTCCTGGCCGTCGATCACGTGCAGCTTCACGTGGCTGTGCGGGAAGTAGCGGTAGTTCGCGACGCCGAGCTGCCAGCCCACCCGCACGTCGTTCGGGGGCACACCGAGCCGGGTCAGGTCCCTGACGAGTTCGAGGGCCTGGGTGGCGCCGTCCTCGCGTTTCAGGTCGGGGAAGCCGCCCAGCACCACCCGCACGGTCATGCCCTGCGGGTAGGCGGCGGGCTCCGCCCGCACCCGCCCGTACAGGTCGCGCACGGCAAGGGCGAAGGTCCAGCCGGGGTGTCCCTCCCCCGCGTGCCACTCCATCGTGGTGAGCAGGACCTCCGCCCGTGCCCCCCGGATCTGGTCCGCCGTCACGTCAAAGGCATCCGGTTGTGTAGCGGTGCGCGGCGTTCGCAGGAAGCTCACGAACGCGTTCCTGCATGAGCGGTCCGGGCGTCCTCCCTCGGTCGTGACGCGCCACAGCGCGAGTTCCAGCGGGTCCATTGGTCTGGAGCAGGACAGACCGGAAGGATCAAGGCTGGTGGTCGGGGGCACGCCGCCCAACCTGATCGGGAATTCGGAGGCGTCCGCCAGCCCCCCCACGGTCAGCAGGAGCGCCAGAAGCCAGCGCAGCGCGAAGGAAAGACCGCTCACCGCCTGAGAAGATACGCTGCAATCCCATCGCACGTATGAACAAATGCTCAATGATTCAGGGAGCGGAAGGGCTGGATTGAGCCTGCCCGCACCCGGCAACGTGAGGGGGCCTTTTCCCCCGAACGCGGCGAGGCCAAGCTCGACCACAAGGAGGTTCGGATGCTGGGACAGAGTCGCGCACGGTGGCTTCCCCTGGGGGGGCTGTTCTGGATGGGGGCGGCGTGATGGGAGCCCTCTCGCTGCTGCTGTTTGTGCTCGTCCCGGCGGGCACGACCGTCCTGGGTGGTGTCCTGGCCACACTCCGCCCTCCTGGTGAGCGCTGGCGCAGCGCGTTTCAGCATTTCGCGGCGGGCGCGGTGTTTGCGGCGGTTGCCGGTGAACTGCTGCCCGAGATCAAGCAGGAACATCAGCCGCTGGGCGTCGTGCTGGGCTTCGCCCTGGGCGTGTTGCTGATGCTCGGGCTGGAGCGTCTCTTCAAAAACAAGCCCGTGGACGAGGCGCGGCCCACGCCGGAAGAAGGCGGGGCGGGCAACGCGGCCGGCCTCGCCCTCATCACGGGAATCGACATTCTGATCGACGGCCTGCTGATCGGCGTGAGCGCGGGCACCAACGCCCAAGCCGGTTTTCTGATCACCCTGGCCCTCACGCTGGAACTCTTATTCCTCAGCCTGTCCACCGTCGCTGCCCTGGGGCGCGCTGGAATCACCCGCGCCCGGGTGATCGGCGTCACCCTGCTGTTCGCGCTCGCGCTGGCGGTCGGCGTCCTGATCGGCGCGCTGCTGTTCGGGGGGCTATCCGGCTTCGCGCTGGAGGTGGTGCTGTCCTTTGCCGCGGCGGCCCTGCTGTACCTGGTCACCGAGGAACTGCTCACCGAGGCGCATCAGGTCACCGAGACACCGCTCTTGACGGCAACCTTTTTCGCGGGCTTCCTGGCCATCTTCCTGGTCGAGCTGCTGCTCCCCGGAGCGGGGGCGTGACGCTGTTCCTGGCTTCCCTGCTGGCCGTGAGTGGCTTCGCGGCCATTCACCTGCCCTCGCCGGCCCTGCGGGTCCTCGCCGGCGTGCCCCGCAACCGGCTGCTCTCGGCCGCCGGGGGCCTCGCCGTCGCGTTCATCTTCCTGCGCATCCTGCCGGAGTTCGGGGACAGCCAGCAGGTCTTCAGGGCGACGCCACGGGGCACGCTGCTGGGCCTCCTCGGCAACCACGTGTACGTGATCGCGCTCGTCAGCCTGGTGCTGTTTTACGCCGTGAGCGGCTGGTTCAAACCTCACGGGCGCAGCAGCGGGCGACTGGCCACGACGCGCCCAGCGAGCGCGTCGTCTGGATGCACCTCTCCACCGACGCGCTGGACAACTTCGTGATCGCCTCCCTGCTGACCCACTGGGCCGACACGCGCGGATGGCTATCCCTGGGGCGGTTCTTCGTCGCACCCGCCCTCAAGGTTGTGGCAGACGACCACAGCCTGCACGCTGAACACCAGGCCAACTCTGACCGGCGCGGACGCTGGCTCCTCGCGCTGGCCGCCCTCGCCGGCTGGCGCCTGCGGCAGCTCACCGACCTCTCCGCACTCCCGCGACCCTGGAGGCGTTTCCGGCTGGCGAGGCCGTGCTGAGCGTGCTGAAGGAGAAACTCCCCGCCCAGCAGCAGGCGCGGCTTTCGGCCTTCGGCTACGGCGCGCTGCTGGTGACCCTCGCGGCAGGCTGACCCCACAGGAGAACCGACCATGCTCTACTTCATGTTCGCCACCGGCATCGAGAACTCCTACCCCACCATCCAGAACGGGCGCTTTCGCCAGGACGAGATGGACAAGACCCGGCATTACCAGCTCTGGCGGCGGGATTTCGACCTGGTGCAGGAGCTGGGCGTGACCCACCTGCGTTACGGCCCGCCGCTACACCGCGTCTGGCTCGGGCCGGACCGCTACGACTGGAGCTTCGCCGACGAGACCTTCGGGGACTTGCGACGGCGCGACCTCACTCCCATCACCGACCTGTGCCACTTCGGGGTGCCCGACTGGATCGGGAACTTTCAAAATCCCGACTTCCCGGAGCAGTTCGCCCGCTACGCGCGCGACTTTGCCCTGCGGTATCCCTGGGTGCAGCTCTACACCCCCGTGAACGAGATGTACATCTGCGCCCTGTTCTCCGCGAAGTACGGCTGGTGGAACGAGCAGCTCACCACCGACCTCGCCTTCGTGACGGCCCTCAAGCACATCGTGAGGGCGAACGTGCTCGCCATGCACGCGATCTTGCAGGTCCGGCCCGACGCGATCTTCGTGCAGAGCGAGTCCAGCGAGTACTTCCACGCCCAGAACCCCCAGTCCATTGGCCGGGCCGAGTTCCTCAACCAGGTGCGCTTCCTGTCGCTTGACCTGAACTATGGGCACCGGGTGGGTTCGGAGATGTACGAGTACCTGCTCGACAACGGGATGACCCGGGAGGAGTACCACTTCTTCCTCGACAACACGCTCAAGCACCACTGCATCATGGGCAACGATTACTACGTCACCAACGAGCATCTGGTGCAACCCGACGGGAACACCCGGGCCTCCGGGGAAATCTACGGCTACTCGGTGATCACGGGGCAGTACTACGACCGGTACGGGTTGCCGATCATGCACACCGAGACAAACCTCAATCAGGGACCAAGCGGGGACGAGGCGGTGCAGTGGCTGCGCAAGGAGTGGGCCAATGTGCTGCGGGTGCGCAACGACGGGTTGCCCATCGTGGGCTTCACCTGGTACTCCCTGACCGATCAGGTGGACTGGGACAGCGCCCTGCGCGAGAACAACGGCACCGTCAACCCGCTGGGCCTCTATGACCTCGGCCGCAACCTCCGGCCGGTGGGGCAGGCGTACCGGGAACTGATCCGCGAGTGGCGGGCGGTGCTGCCCACGCAGAGTACGGCGCTCACCCTGTCGGTGTTCCCGCCCAGCCAGCAGGACGGCGCGGCGGCGGCGGCCGTGCAGGACCTCGCCCGCACCCACGCCCACGCCCGCGAGGCGACCTACGGGAAGGACGAGGCGGCCGTCACTGGTCGAAAGGAGAAGCGTAGATGAGTGACGTTGCTCAGACTGCCGCGCGGGCCCCGTCCCGCTTCACGGGCAAGACGGTGATCGTGACCGGGGCCGCGAGCGGCATCGGCCTGGCGACCGCGCGGCACTTCGGCTCGGAAGGCGCGCGGGTGGTGCTGGCGGACCTCGACCTCGACCGGGCCGGGCAGGCCGCCGAGGCGGTGAAGACGGATGGGGCGCCCGACGCCTGGCCCGTGCGGTGCGACGTCTCCGACGAGGGGCAGGTGCGCGCCTGCGTGGCCGGGACCCTCGGGCGCTTCGGCGGGCTGGACGTGATCGTCAACAACGCGGGCCTGATGACGTTCAAGCCCATCCTGGAACTGGAGGCGGAGGACTGGCGCCGGGTGCTGGGGGTGGACCTGCTGGGCGCGTTCTTTTTTGTGCGTGAGGGCTTCGAGCACATGAGGCCGGGCGGCTCCATCGTGAACGTGAGCAGCATCCATGCCGTGGAGACCTCTCCGCTGGTCGCGCCGTACGCGGCCGCCAAGGCCGCCCTGGTGTCCCTGACCCGTTCCGCCGCCTTGGAGGGCAAGGCCAGGGGGCTGCGTGTGAACGCCGTGCTGCCCGGCGCCATCGAGACACCGATGCTGCGGGAGAACCCCAACGTGAAGAGCGGGGTGGAGGTGATCGACCCCAACTTCGTGGGGCAGCCCGCCGACCTCGCGGCGGCCATCGCGTTCCTGGCCTCGGACGACGCGAGGTTCGTGCAGGGTGCCGCCCTGGTCGTGGACGGCGGACGCCTCGACCGCCTGTAAAGCCTGCGGTGAACGGGCACCTGGAGGGCCCTGGCCGGGGCAACTCCTGGCAGAGGTTGATCCGGGAGGAGGGACGGGCAGCAGGCGGCCCGGCGGTGCCGAGTTGGTTGCGTCATCTTGACGGGTTGGCAGCATCCTTGCTCACTTATCAAAGCTTTGGCACGCCTTGGGAGGTTGCCGCTCGTTCATGCGTCCTCATCTCCTGACCGCGCTGACGCTCCTGATGTTCAGCCTCGCTGCCGCCACGACCGTCACCGTGCAACCGGGCGACACCCTCACCCGCCTCGCGGTGCGACACGGCACGACGACTCAGGCCATGCGGCGCGCCAACCCCGGGGTGAACCCCGACCGGCTGTGGGTGGGAACGGCCCTGCGCCTGCCCACCGCGCCCCATCCTGAACCTGGACAGTGCGCCGGGGAGACACCCTAGGGGCTCTCTTGGGCGTCAACTGGGGGCTGAATCCCTGCCTGCCCCTCCAGGTGGGGTAGCGCCTCTCGTTGCCTGCGCCCACGACGGCCCGCACCCGCACCCCCACGACTGCCGTCGTGCGCGCGGCCTCCAACCGGGTAAACGCCGCGCTGCTCGTCCAGGGCCGGGACGCCCATTCACGCCGCCCTCCCCGGCACCGTCGTGGAATCCCGCTTTGACGGCCAGAGTGGCTGGGGCTGGACCATCGTGCTCGACCACGGGCGCAGGATGAGGACCCGGTACAGCCACAACAGCACCAACCTGGACCAGGTGGGCGCGCGGGTAAGGGCGGGTCGGCAGCACCGGTAACAGCACCGGGGCCCAGGTGTTGACTACCGCCTGTACCAGCAGGGTGAGTGCCTCACGGCACCCGTCCCACCCCCGCCTGGGCGGACGGGGGCGCGGTGAAGCTGACCAGGGCCAGCAGAACGAGCGCACGCTTCAAGGGGTCCTCCGGGGGGTTCCCCCAGCATAGCCAGGCTCCCGGCGCGGGGAGGGCCGCCCGCAGGGCCAGGTCTTTCAGGGCCGGGGGCCATCACGTACGCCATCCCGCCGGCGTGGCCCAACCACAGCCGCTCGAAGACCGCCCGGGGGGAGGTCCGCTTCACCGTCGCGTCGCTGGGCGCCGCCGGGTCGTTCACCACCGGGTTGCCCTGCGCGTCGAACCCGGTGAGGACCAGCAGGTGCCCGTCCGACCAGGAGAGTGGCGCGCCGGGCAGCTCCCCCGCCCGGAAGCGCAGGCTGACCGCCAGCGGGAGACCTTGCAGGAGGTAGGCTTCCGCATCCCGCAGGTTACCCATCCGCGTGACGAACGCCTGAGCAGCATGCTGGTGCTGGTCGGGCTGCACCACACCGGCCCCCATCCGGGTAGATCATCTGCGCGAGCCCCGGCACCTTCAGCACCCGGTTCCAGGCAGCTACCTGCCCCGCCGCGCCCCGCCCCCGCCGTCACCCGGTACTGGAAGGCGTCCGCGCGAAAAGGCAGCGTCAGGGTGCCGGTGTTCACCTTGCCGTCCGGGATGCGCGTCATTCGGAGGCTGGCCCGTGGCCCCCGCACGGGCCAAGTCCAGCAAGCGTCAGGACATCGGCTTCTCGCCGCAGGGTCGCCTTCCAGGGCATCTAATCCCCCCCCGGGTGGTCGCCCGGTTCCGGCTCAGGGCGGGGCGAAGGACGAAAGTCGGCGGGCAGCCACCAGGGCGCCTGGATCGTCCGGGCACGTGTCCACTCGAAGGCGAACATGCGCCGGTACTCGTCGATGGCGCCGGTATCGCTGGTGGCGAGCGTGTACTCGCCCAGGCCGAGCGGCCCGAACGAGGAATGGTGCAGGTTCTGGCTCCCGACCGTGAGCATCTGCCCGTCGATCAGGGCGGCCTTGGTGTGCAGCCCGCCCGCCGTGCCGTACCAGCGGGCCTGCACGTGGTCTTGCAGCCCCAGCGGCGCGAGTTCGGCCTGGAAGCCACGCAGCAGGGCCAGCGTCTCGGCCTGGAGCAGGGGATCGTAGTCCAGCAGCAGCCGCAGCGTGACGCCCCGCTCGCGGATCGCGCGCACGGCGGCGCGCCACACCGGCAGTTGAAAGGCGGGGCTGCAGCCGCCCGGCTCGGACAGCTTCCCCACGCAGCCCAGGGTGCCGCTCACCTGGGACTGCATCACGTCGATGCTCGTGCCCGCCGCCGCGAAGAGGGCGCTCACCGTGTCGTCGGCGTCCGGGTAGCCGCGGCGGCGGTAGAGGGGATACACCCGGGCGGTCCCGGCGGCGGGGGCCGGGGCCGTCCAGTCCAGCGGCAGCCGCGGTGCCCGAACCTCAAAGGCGCAGTCGCGCCGCAGCGTCGCTGGCGACGGCGGGGTTCGGCACGTGAGCTGTCGGCTCAGGGCCCACCCGTCGCGGAAGGCTGCCAGCGCGTTCCGGGCGACCGGGCCCCGCACCCAGAGGGCGAGATCCGTCAGGTCGAGGCCGCGCCCGCTCGGTGCCGTCTGGGGCTCGTGGAAGAAGCTGATGTTGTACCCGCCGGCCAGCACCCGCTCGCCGTCCTGCACGACAAGCTTGACGTGGTTGTGAGGCAGGGCATAGGCGTAGTTGGCGATCTCCAGCCGCCAGCCCGGCACGGGGTCGTTGCTCAGGGGGACGCCCGCTTCCAGCAGGTGCCGGGCGGCGCTGTAGGCGTTGGCCGCCGGATCGAGGAGGTCGCCCAGCCGGATGGAGTTGCCCAGCATGACGCGCACGGTCACGCCGTCCGGGTAGCGGTTGGGGAACGCGGCCACGTCCCGCCGCAGGGCGGCGATGGCCTGGGCGACCCGCGCCCCCGGGGCGTCCGGGCCGTCGTCCCAGATCATGTTGGCGATCAGCAGTTCACGGCGCGTCTGGCGCAGTTGGCCGACCAGCAGGTCGAAGGCTCCCCCCGGCCGGCGTGGCTGAGCGCTGTAGGTGGGGTCCGCGTTCGGGAAGTGCAACAGCCCTTCCACCTGGTTCCCGCAGCTCAGCGCCGCGCCCTGCCCCCGCGTCCGCTCGAACAGCAGGCGGTCGAGCGGCGCTTGAGGAGCCGGACAGGTGTTCAGGCCCAGCCCGTCGAGGGCGTCGGTGTCGGGCGCGGGGAGCGGGCCGGCCACCTCGAACCCGGCCGCCACGGCGAGCCCCCACCCCCCAGACCAGGAGTCAGGGACCAGCAGAAACACCAGCCAGACCAGCCCCCAGGCGATGGAACGGGGAAGGAGAACAAGACATCCCTTCTGGAGCGAACTTGCCCTCAACGGGCGAACGGAACCTGGATTCAAGCGTAGAAACTCCTCGCGGCTGCCGGGCGGCCGCATGGAACTTCTTCACGGCAGCACCGGAGGCCTCGTCAGTTCAAGCAAGGCTGCGGGTGAGCAAGGGTGGGACGGGTGCCCCTGAACCCAGCCTCAGTTTCCCATACACTGTACACATGAACAAGTGCTCATGCGTATGGTTGCAGGGGGAGGGTGGTTGACGCGAGGGGCTGTTTTCCCGCTGCAAGGCGTTCATGCAGGAGCCGTGTGGGATTCAGGGTCGAGCTGTGTCGTGGGAGAGGCGAGCAACGGATAAAGACGTTGGGGACGTGATCAAGGACCTGTTCCGGCAGGGCGAGTGAGGATTCGCCACACATGCCGAATTTGATTTCCTTCCAATCGAGTGCGCTCGGGGCGCTGGGGCAACTGGCCCTGCTGGCGGCCCTCGCCTTCTCCCTGGGCGGCACCTGGCTCGCGGTGGTCGGCGGGCTGAGGGCCGACGCCCGGGCCACCGAGGCGGCGCGGCGGGCGGTGTGGGCCGTCTTCGGCCTCGTGACCCTCGCCTCCCTGATCCTGATGACGGCGCTGCTGGGCGACGACTTCTCGGTGCGGTACGTGGCCGAGCACTCCATGAGGGCGTCGCCCACCTGGGTGAAGGTGACGAGCCTGTGGGGAGCACTCTCCGGGTCGATCCTGCTGTGGGCGTGGCTGCTCGCGGGGTTCGCCTTCGTGCTGAGCCTGACCCTGCGGCGCGACGCCCTGCGGCCCTGGGCCCTCGCGGCGATGTTCGTCAGCCTGCTGTTCTTCGTGGGGGTGTGCGCCTCGGTCGCCAGCCCCTTCACGCCGGTCTCGCAACTCGTCACCGACGGGCGCGGCCCCAACCCCGCCCTGCAAAACCACTGGATGATGGCGGTCCACCCGGTCCTGCTGTACCTGGGCTTCGTGGGCCTGAGCGTGCCCTTCGCCTACGCGGTCGCCGCGCTCGTCACCGGGCGGCTCTCCGACCACTGGGTCGTGACCACCCGGCGCTGGACGCTGGTGGCCTGGGCCTTTCTGACCGCCGCCATCGTCGCGGGGGGCTGGTGGAGCTACGAGACGCTGGGCTGGGGCGGCTACTGGGCGTGGGACCCGGTGGAGAACGCCTCGTTCATCCCCTGGCTGCTCGCCACGGCCTTCCTGCACAGCGTGCAGATTCAGGAGCGGCGCGGGCTGATGCGCTCGTGGAACGTGTGGCTGATCGTGCTGGCCTACGCGAGCACGGTGCTGGGGACCTTCCTCAACCGCTCCGGCATCGTGCAGAGCGTCCACGCCTTCGCGGGCGGGCCGGTGGGGCCGGTGTTCCTGGGCTTCCTGGCCTTCCTGCTCGTTGCCGGAATTGGTCTCGCGGCGTGGCGGGCCCCCCACCTGCGGGACGAGGGCGAGCCGCCCGCCCCCGTCAGCCGCGAGGGCGCCTTCCTGGCGGGGAACTGGCTCTTCCTGGTCTTCGCCGTGATGGTGCTCGTCGGGACCCTCTTCCCCACCTTCGTGGAGGCGGTGCAGGGGCGGCGGGACGCGTCGGTGGGGCCCGCCTTCTACAACGCCTTCGCCATCCCGCTGGGGCTGGGCCTGCTGGGGCTGATGGGCGTGGGGCCGCTGCTCCCGTGGCGGCGGGCCGAGGGGCAGGGATTGTGGCGGGCGCTGCGTCCCCTGCTGATTGCGGGGATTGGGGCGGGCGTGCTCGCCTTCGCGCTGGGCGTGCGGAGCCCCGGTGTGCTGGGAACGGTGGCGCTGGGGGCCTACAACCTCGTCGGGCTGGGGCTGCTGACGGCCCGCGCCCTGCGGCAGCGCGGCGGCGACCTGGCGGGCCTGGTACGTGAACAACCCCGCCGCTACGGCGCCTACCTCGCCCACGTCGGGCTGGTGGTGATCGCGCTGGGCATCGCCTTTTCGGGGGCGTACCGGCAGGACGCGCAGACCACGCTCAACGTCGGGGCGGCCCCCACGAAGTTGTTGAACGAGTCCGTTGCCCTGCAAACGATACGGCCTGTTCAAAAACCCTACGGAAGGTCTATCGTCGCGCAGGTGCTTATCGACGAGGAACTCTTCGAGGCGCGGTTGAATACATACGTTCAGGGAGGGAACACGCTCTTCGCCACCCCAGCCGTGCGCTACGGGGTGCTGGGTGACACTTACCTCGTGGTCACCGCCTTCGATCCAGGGGGGAAGTGGGCGAGCGTGCGGCTGATCGAGAGCCCGCTGGTGTCGTGGATCTGGTGGGGCACGCTGATCGTGGTGCTGGGGGCGGGCCTGACGCTCGTGGCGCCCCGGCGGGCGACGGTGCGGGCGCCTGTAGCGCGGACGGCCCCGGCGACGGACTAGCCCCTGCGCCCTGAAGAAGAGAGTGGATGTATGACAGAGATTTCTACGAACCCCAAACCTGCGACCCCCGCTCCCCTGTGGCGACGTCTGCTGCCGCCCGTGCTCGCGGCGGGGCTCGCCGGGGTGCTGGGCGCAGCGCTGCTGAACCCCGCGCGCAACACCCCGGACGGTGGACCGCTGATCAACAAGCCTGCCCCCGACTTCACCCTCGAAAGCCTCGACGGCGCTCAGGTCAGCCTCGCCTCCCTTCAGGGCCGCCCGGTCGTCTTGAACTTCTGGGCGTCGTGGTGCACGCCGTGCCGGGAGGAGGCGCCCCTCCTTCGCGAACTCAGCGAGCGGCAGGGAGCGGGACAGGGCCTGGCGGTCATCGGGGTGTTGTTTCAGGAGACAAAGGAACAGAACGCGCGCGACTTCATCAAGGAGTATGCCCTCGCCTACCCTTCCTTGCGTGACCCGGGCATCCAGACGGGCATCAACTATGGCGTATCGGGCATTCCGGAGACGTTCTTCATTGACCGCGAGGGCGTGATCCGTGACAAGGTGTCAGGGGGCCTGAACCGCGAGCGCCTGAACGCGGGGCTGTCGAAGATCGGGGTGGCGGGGTTGTGAGGCGGCCAGTGGTGTGGGAGTTCCTTGCCCTCGTCCTGGGTTTGCTGCTCTCCGTTTCGCTCGCCCTGACGCCCGACCAGGAGGCGCGGGCAGAGCGGCTGGGAAATAATCTGCGCTGCCCGATCTGCACGGGGGTGCCCATCACGGAGAGCACGAACGACATCAGCCGGGAGATGCTGCGGGACGTGCGCGAGCAGGTGGCGGCGGGGCGCAGCGACCGGGACATCTACTCCTACTTCGCGGCGCGGTACGGGAACTTCGTCCTGCTTGACCCGCCCAAGGAGGGGAGCAATCTGCTCCTGTGGGGCGCCCCCCTGGTCGCGCTGGCGGGGGGCGGGGCGGTGCTGTGGGGTGTGTTGCGCAAGCGGAACGTTGCGGCTCCGTCCACCCCGGAGCCGGTTGCCGAGGAGCCCTTCGACCCCTTCCTCGCCCAGGTGCGGCGCGAGACCCGGCAGGATGACCGGGCGGGAGGTAGGGTGTGATTCTGAGCCTGACCCTCTTCGCCCTCGTCGTGCTGGCCGCGCTGTGGCTGGTCTTGCTGCCGCTCCGGGGTGGCGTGCCCGCCGACCCCGACGCCCCAGAGCGGGAACGGCTCACCGCCGAGCGCGACCGCCTGTACGCGGAGCTGGCGAACCTGACCGACGAGGCCCGGCGCCCCGACCTCGAACGCCGGGCAGCACTCACCCTGCGGGCCCTCGACGCCCTGCCGCCCGCTCCTCCTCCCCGGGAACGCGGGAAGCGGACGCGCACCGTCGCACTTGTGGGACTCGCAGTGGCTGCGCTCGTCACGGTCGCCGGGGCGGTGACCTTCGTGCCGCGCTGGCAGCTCGCCTCGCTGGGGGCGGGGGAGGCGCAGGACGTGCGCGACGTGCTCGCGTTGCCGGGCCTGCGGAAGAGGGCCGAGACGACCGGGGAGGGGGCCGCGTACCTCGCCTGGGGCCGGGCCGCCTTCGACTCCGCCCGGTACGCGCAGGCGGTGATCGCGTACGGGAACACCCTGAAGCTCGACCCCCGGCAGCCCGAGGCCCTGCGGCGGCTGGGCATCCTGCTCCTGACCCGGCCCGACCAGCAAGGAGCGCAGGCCCAGCAGCCCTCGCCCGAGGAGGCGCGGCAGGCCTTCCGCCTGATCCAGGCGGCGGCGCAGCTTGCCCCGAAGGAACCCGAGTCGCAGCTCCTCCTGGGCTTCGCGCTCGCCCGCTTCGGGCAGGACGCGGACGCGCTGACGGCGCTCGAACGCTACCGGACCCTCGACCCCAAGGGGCGGGACGCGGATGACCTCATCACCTCTCTGCGGGCGAGGCAGAACGAGAGCGACCCCGGCCTCAAGGTCTACGCCGCGAACTGCGCGAGCTGCCACGGCCCGAACGGGCAGGGGGGCCTGGGCCCCAGCCTGCGGGTTTCCACCCTGTCGCGCGACGCACTCAGAAGCGTGATCGTGAACGGCAAGGGCGCCATGCCCGCCTACCCGAACCTGAAGCCCGACGAGCTGAACGCCCTCCTCGACGCGCTGGGGCGGTGGCAGAAGGAAGGCGAGTAATTCCCACGTCGGCTAACGCTTGTCGTCCGGCGTGTACGAGTACAGGGACAGCAGGGCGGAGCTGATGTCCCGGAAGATGGGGGCGGCGAGTTGCGACCCCTGGTACTCGCGTTTGGCCCCGCGCACCATCACCGCCACCGTGAAGCGCGGTTGCGCCGCGGGGAGGAAGCCCGCAAAGGTGCTGGAAAACACCTTCCCGCTGTAGCGGCCGTCCACCGCCACCTGCGCGGTGCCGGTCTTGCCGCCTACATGGTACCCGGGCAACTCGGCCTTCCCCCGGATGCCGTCGTCGATCACCCCACGCAGCACCTCGCGCATCCGGGTCGCCGTCTCCCGGCGCAGCACCTGCCTCGCCCCGGCCACGTCGCCGGGGAAGAGGCGTGGGGGAACGTACCGCCCGTCGTTCGCCAGCACGTTGAAGGCCGCGACGAGTTGCAGGGTGGTGACGGTCAGGCCCTGCCCGAAGGACACGGTGGCCTGCGACAGGGCGCCCCAGTCCTCCGGGTCCCGCAGGAGGCCGTCCCCGGCGGGCAGGCCCAGCCGGACCGGCTGCCCGAAGCCGTAAGCGGTGAAGTAGCGGTACAGCAGCTCCGGGGGCACGCCCTCCACGAGCCGGGTCATGCCGACGTTGCTGGAGTAGCGCAGAATCTGCCGCGTCGTGAGCCGGGCCGGATGCGGGACGAGGTCGTTGATGGTGGCCCCCGCGTACCGGCGCCACATCGGCGTGTCGTAGACCGTGTCAGGTGTGGTGCGGCCCTCGTCGAGCAGGGCCGCCACCGTGAGCGCCTTGACCACGCTGCCCGGCTCGTACTCGTCCAGCGCCGCCCGGTTGCGCCAACGGTCAGCCGGGACCTGACGCCAGGCGCCCGGGTCGAAGCCCGGCACCGACACCACGGCACGCAACTCGCCCGTCCGGGTGTCCATGACGGCGGCCGACGCGAACTGGGCGTCGGTGCGCCTCACGGCTTCGGTCAGGACGGCCTCGACGGCGGCCTGCACGCGGGTGTCCAGGGTGAGGGTCAGCGCCTCGCCGCGCTGCAAACGCCGGTTCATCGCCCGCTCCGTGCCCTCCAGCCCGCCCGAGGCCCCCACGAAGCCGATGACCGGCGCGGCGAGAGAACCCAGGGGGTAACGCCGGGCGTCCAGGGCGCCGTGCGCCAGAACCTGCCCGTCGGCGCTGTGCAGTTCCCCGCGGGTGGGCCGGGTGGACGGGAGGGGTGTGGGGCCAGCGGGGACCGTGATCCGGGCGAAGGCCACCGCCAACACGGCGAAGGCGAGCAGACACAGGGCGGCCAGGATGGTGGCGCGGCGACCCAGGCGCTGGGGGCCAGCACGGGACGGAGATGGGGCCATAGGAGGAAGGTCTTTCTCAGGAGGGCCTGGACGAGGAAGGAAAACGCGTGGCGCCGGGAACGTCAGAGAAGGCGGACCATTCGCGTAGCCCGCGCCGGACGGCGGACGTCGAGGGAGTGTCGGTGTCGTGGAACAGGTGCCGAACCGTCGGTGAGCAGCGCAGGGACGCGGCGTGGGGGCTCACCACCGAGCGTAAGGGGGGTGGGTTAGCCGGGCGTGATAGGACGCGCCTCCTGCACCTCCAGCAGCGGCGGACGGCCGGGCCTGCTCGGCGGGTGGGCGGCCCGGTTGGGGGGCTGGTCATTTCACCAGTCCCGCGACCATGTTGATGGAAAAGGCGACGATCACCGTCCCGAACAGGAAGGCGAGCAGCGCGTGCTTGGTGATCTCGAAGCGCAGGCCCGTGTCGGTCACCGGCGTGTCCGACACCTGGTAGGTCATGCCCACCGTGAAGGCCAGGTACAGAAACTCGCGGTAACTCGGGTCACGCTCCTGGTTGAAGTCCACCCCGCCCTGACTGTCCCGGTAGTACAGGTGGGCGTAGTGCAGGGTATAGACCATGTGGAGCGTGCTCCAGGAGAGCGCGACCGCCAGCAGACTGCCGACCGTCAGGACCACCTCCAGGGACCCGCCCAGGTGGCCGGCCTCGGCCAGCCCGCGCCCCACGCCGACCAGACTCATGCTGCTGGCCGCGAGCAGCAGCAGCCGGGCGCTGGCCCGCGCGGGGTCCGCCCGGGTGGCGAGGTGCCGGGTCTCGGCCGCGTCCGCGCTCACCACGAGCCACACGGCGGGCACCAGGAAGACCAGCGCGGCGGCGTCCCAGGCCAGCAGCACCTGGAGAAACCACGGCCAGGCGTCCGGCAGCAGCAGGTACACGCCCAGCCCGGCCACGCTCATGGCCACCAGGCGGGCGCGGGCGCTGGCCGCCCGACGGGCCAGGCGGCTGGCGAGCGCGGTGCGTCCCCTCACTTCCGGCCCCCCGGCTGAACGAGACGGCTTCCCGACGGTACGGTGCGCCCTCGGAGCCAGGGCTGCGGCCCGACCCGGGTCACGGTCCGGCACCCCCGGCAAGCAGCCACTGGACCCCCTTGCCCAGCATCGCGGCGTTGAGCAGCAGGGCGAGGGTCATCAGCCGCAGGTACCGGTCGTCCGACGGCGCGGGCGAGCCGAACAGCCGCCCGGCGAGCAGCACCGTGCCCAGCGCGTAGAAGATCGCGCCGCTCCCGACGCGGCCCCCGAGGGCCAGGACCGCACCGACCGCCAGGTCGGACAGGCTGACCGCGAGGCGCAGCCGCTCGGCCTGACGTTGCCGCCGGGCTCTCCCCTTCACCCGGGCCTCCCGCCACGCGGCACCCGGCAGATGGACCCCGGCATGCCCTCACCGCCCCCACGTCACGAACAGGCCCGGGGCGACGAGCAACCTCACCGTCGCCGTGAGCCAGCACAGGACCTGCAAGCGCGGGGGCAGGGTGAAGCGGCCCAGCCCGTCCCGGCGGATGGCGAGGAGCATTGTCCGGGCCATGACCGGCGCGGCCACCACCCGTTGATGATCGCCGCCCGGTCCAGCGCCCGGAGGGGATCGAAGCCCCGCAGCGTCGCGCCCACCAGCACCCCAGAAAAGCCGCGCGCGGTGAGGGGGCGGCGCTCCAGCCCCCCCGGCCAGCACCGGCACCGCCAGCAGGCCGGCGCCGATGATGCCGAGGGCGAACAGGCTGAAGGCGAGCCGCCCGGCCACCGGGCTCAGGGCCTCGGCCACCTGCGCCGCCATCTGGATGTCCGTCCGGCCACTAGCGTGCAGCGTGATCGGCGCTGTCAGGATGATGAAAAAGGCCACCAGGTTCGGACAGGCCAGGCCGAGGAACGTGTCGATCCGGAGGCGCAGTTCCGGCGCCTCCGCCTGGTCCAGGGCGCGGCGCAACTGCGCCTCGCCAGCATGGGCGCGGACCTCCCGCGACGCCTGCCAGAAGAACAGGTACGGGCTGATGGTCGTGTCCGGCACCACGAGCAACCCCTTGAGCCCCCCAGTCCCCGGCGCGAGCCGCGGCCACACGGTGGCCCTCAGGGCCTCGCCCCAGGGCACCCTCACCACGGAGGCGAACAGCCTGACGGTGAGCCACTTCAGCGCCCGGAGGTCCCGCGCGTACGGCACGACCACCGGCAACCCCGCCGACAGCCGGGCGAACAGCGCCGCGTCCAGCAGGGCCGCGTCCATCGCGCCGATGTCCGCCCCAGGGTGGAGGGTGGGCACGACCACGAGGACCAGGGTCACGGCGTACAGGACCCCGGCGGGGAAGTGGCGCCGGGTGGTGCCGGCCAACCCGTGCCCCGTGACCCGCCCGATGCGGGCGCTGATCTCCTGGGCGCTCGTCATCCGGGGGGACGAGAACAGCAGGGTCCACAGCCGTCCGAACCCGAACTGCGCGCCCACCTGGGAGGAGGTGGCGAGGCCACTGGGACGGTCGTCCGACGCGCCGATCACGAGGCCGGGACCCAGCGAATGCCCGAAGGCGGGCCGCCGTGCGGTCTTCCACGGTTCCGGCGAGGCAGACGGGGAAGCGGTGGAATCGTTCATGCGGGCGACTTCCGGTGCAATCTGCTGGTGAGCGGGAGCACCCACCACAACCCCCCGATCAGCAGGCCCACCAGACCGGTCGCCAGGCGGGCCCACAGGGTTCCGAAGAGCGGCTGAAGCACCAGGTGGGTCGCCAGCACGAGCGCGAGGGAAAGCGGGACCAGGCCCACGACGACCACCCGGGTGGCGAAACGCTTGAAGCGCGGCCGGTCCCGCAGCGGCCAGTTCAGGCGGTGGTACGCCGCCACCGAGGTGAACAGCACCAGGCTGGCGAGCGCGCTCAGGAACGTGGCCCCGTACACCCCGCGCTCCGTGGCCACCAGCCGTGCAAAGCCCGAACTGAACGGCACGGTGATCAGGAAGGCGGTCAGCACCTGCGCGCCGGTGAGCAGCACCCGCGTCTCCTGCAACAGGTCGTCGAGGGATCCGGGGTCGTGGGTGGAGGGACCCGCCGGCGGTTCTCGTGACGTCATGCCGGCGGCTCCACCGGAGCCAGCACGGTGAGGCCCGGAGGGAAGGTCGCCGTGGGGGAAGGGAAGCGCTCGGCCCCAGACGCCGCCCCGGGTGCCCCAGCGGGGCGCTCCACCGTCAACACGACGGCGGGAAGGTGGTCAGGACTGTACGCTGCCCACCGGGCGCGGGCCGAGCTCACGGCGGTGTTCGACCCCCTCGGACCCGCCGGGGGACGGGCGGGCGCGGGCCGCCCCCGGGGAGGGCTGCTCCCCGGAAGGGACCCACACCGCGAGGTCGCCCCGGCCCGCGTGCTCACCGTCCCCCCGTCAGCCTGAGGGCGCGGGCGATGCCCTCGCGCTGGTCCCGGAAGGTCCCGGAAAACATCTGGTCGCCGACCCGGGTGACGGGCAGCGAGGACACGTCGGCACGCGCCAACAGCTCCGCGCGCGCCTGCGGGTCGTGGTTGACGTTCTTCTCCGTGAAGGGAATGGCGTGACGGGTCAGGAAGGCGCCCACCGCCCGGCTGGTCGCGCAGGCTCCCGTCGTGTACACGGTGACCGTGGTCATGTCGGCCCCCCGCCCACCCGCTTGCCCCCACCCCCGTGGAACCCCCGGGGGCGCGGCGGCTCCATCCGGCGCAAGCCCCGTGGAAGGAGCAGGGTCCGGGGCAGGCAGCGCTTCACCCCGCGCGCCTCCACCTCCTGGAAGGTCGGCTCTGTTCGACGAAGGAGAGGAACCTGAAGCACGCCGCATTATATGAATATTTGTGCAGATGTACAGTAGTTTGGAAGGGTTGGGGGCGATTTGGGCAGCCTTCAACCCCCGCTCCGGGAGGAATTCCTGTTGATGACCGGCCACCACTCAGCGAGGGACCTGCGCCCGACCCGCCGCTTGGTCCTGGACCCGCGCGTGCCCAGCCACAGACCCAGCAGGACCAGCGCGCTCAGCGCCGCGACCCACTCCCCCCACCGGACGTACGGCGTCCAGGTCCCGGCCTCCGCAAAGGACACGGGCAGCACCCCGGCGACCCCTCGCGACAGCCGGGCCGTGACCTGCCCGGAGGGGGCGATGGCCGCCGTCACCCCGTCGTTGCCCGCCCGCAACAGCCAGCGGCGGGTCTCGATGGCCCGCACGCGCCCCATCTGGAAGTGCTGCTCGCCGCCCACCGACGGCCCGAACCAGGCGTCGTTCGATACCACGGCCAGGACCCGCGCGCCGCGCCGCACCTGGGCGCGGGCGAAGGCCGGAAACGTCGACTCGTAACAGATGAGCGCCCCCACCCGCAGGTTCCCCACCACCAGCGGCGCCAGCGTGCGTCCGGGGACGGTGCCCGTCAGCGCCGGCAACCCCAGGGCGCGGAACAGGGCCCGGTAAACTCCGTCGAGCGCCTTGCGGCCCGGAAAGAACTCCCCGAACGGCACCAGCCGCACCTTGTCCTGCCGGCCCCGCACCTGGCCTTCCTCAAAAGCGTACACGCTGTTGCGGTACCCGTCCTCCTCGGTGGGGGCGCCCAGCAGCAGCGGCACCTTCAGGGCCGTCAGCGCGCGGGCCACCTCGGGAGAACTCGGCGCGGCCGGGGCGGCCGTCTCCGGCCACACCACCAGCCGCGCCGGGCCCGCCGTCAGGCCTGAGCGCGTCAGGGTCAGGTAACGCCCCAATTCATCCGTCGTGCGCCCCTGAGCCTTGGCCCGCGGATCGATATTGCCCTGGACCAGCAGTGCCCGCGCGCTGCCCGGTGGGTCGGGAGGCCGGGTGAGCCCGTAAGCGAGGCCCAGGGACAGCAGCGCCGCGCCGCCCAGCAGCGCGCGGGGTCGCCCGTCCGCCAGGGCCGCCGCCGTCAACGCGACGAGCAGCCCCACCAGCGCGAGGCCGCCCAGATCGGCGAGCTGCACGAGTGGGGTCGGCGCGAAGGCGTACCCCAGGCTGCCCCAGGTGAACCCGAACGGTCCCAGGGCGCGCGCGGCGTCCAGCAGCGTCCACGCGAACGGCAGGGCCCAGAGCGTGGCGGGGCCCATCACCCGGCGGGTCATGGCCGCCGTTCCAGCCCAGGTCAGGGCCAGCAGCCCCACCAAGATCGGGTACAACGCCGCCACGCCGGGACCGAAGAGGGGCGTCAGGCTGCCCGGCAACCACAGCAGCAGCACCCCGAAGAAGCCGGCCGCGAAGGTCAAGGTCAGGGCGAAGGCCCCTCGCGGCGGGGGGGCGGCCACCGCCCGGAACAGCCAGGCCAGGGGCAGCGGGGCGAGCCACGCGAGCGGGGAAGGCGGAAACGCGAACGACAGGGCCACCCCCGCCAGCAGGGCCAGCAGGAACCGGGCTCGGTGGGGCGAGGCTCTCCACCGGGTCAGAGGACGAGCACCCCCCGGTGCTGGGCGGCCCCCTCGGGCTCCACGTGGATGGTGACCTCGCTCCCCGGCACCTCCCGCTCAATCACTCCTTCCAGCCGGTCGCAGATGGCGTGGGCCTGCCCCACCGTGAGGTGCCCCTGGACCACCAGGTGGAAGTCGATGAAGGTGACTTGGCCCGCGTGGCGGGTGCGCAGGTCGTGCGCCTCCAGGGCGCCGTCGGCGTGCTCGGCCACCAGGCGGCGGATCAAGGCCTGCGTCTCGGGCGGCGCGGCCTCGTCGAGCAGGCTGCGCGCGGACGACCGCACCAGCCGCCCGCCCACCCACAGGATGTTCAGGGCCACCAACATCGCCATGAGTGGGTCGAGCACCGTCCAGCCGGTCAGCGCCACCAGCCCCAGGCCGACGAGGACCCCCCCGCTGGTCACCACGTCGGTGAGCAGGTGCTGACCGTCCGCGACCAGGGCGGGGGAGCGCAGCCGCCGCCCGCTGCGGACGAGGTAGGTGCCGTAGCCCGCGTTCAGCAGGGTCGCCCCGAGCGAGACGAGCAGACCCAGTCCCAGCGCTTCGAGGGGCTTCGGGGCCCTGAGGTCCTGGTAGGCGCTGTAGATGATGCTGACGGCGGCCAGGACGATCAACACGCCCTCGAACACGGCCGAGAAGTACTCAGCCTTGGCGTGGCCGTAGGGGTGGTCGGCGTCGGCGGGCTTGCGCGCGACCGAGAGCGCGAAGAGGGCGGCCGCAGAGGCGACGACGTTGATGATGCTCTCCAGCGCGTCGGAGTACAGCGCAACGCTGCCGGTCAGCAGGTACGCGCCCGCCTTGAGCGCGAGGATCAGCAGGCCCAGCAGCAGGCTGTACTGGGCCAGTCGGAGGGTACGGTCCAAAGTCAACCTCGTGGAAGACGGGCGGGCAGGTGTGACCGGGTTGGGGCTACGGCTTGCCGCTGATGGCGATGAGGGTGGTGTCCCCCTCCCGGGTGGCGTGGTACTGCAACAGGTCGCCCCCCTTGTTGAGGAACGCCGAGTAATTGCCGGGCAGGGCGTCGTCCGTCAGTTGCTGATACCCGGCGCGTTTGAAGGGGTCGAGCAGGGCCCTGGGGTGCCAGCCGGGCAGTCGGTACTGCTCGATGCGGCTGACGCCTTGCCGGACTTCCTGGCGGTACGTGCGGCTGTACGTCGGGCACTCCGGAATCAGACCTGCTGGCAGGGGGGCCAGCCCGTTCCAGAGCGTGCCTGGCCGCTCGATGCAGTACAGGTCCCCCTGCCAGCGCCGCTCCACGGCAAACCACCACCCGCCCAGACCCAGCAGCCCGATGAGCACCACGGCCGGCACGATGAAGACGGGCCTCATTCCCGCACGTGGTCCACCGCCCCGCCGATCAGGCTGTTGATGTGCTGGTCGAGCAGGCGGTAGTAGACGATGCGGCCCTCCTTGCGGAAGGTCACCAGTCGGTGGGCCCGCAGGAGTCGAAGCTGGTGGCTGACCGCGCTCTCGCTGATGCCCACCACGGCGGCCAGGTCGCACACGCACAGCTCCTCGGTGTTCAGGGCGCTGAGAATGCGGAATCGCGTGGGGTCGGCCACGACCTTGAGCAGGGCGGTGGCGTCCTCGATGCACCCCGCATCGGGCAGGGTGGCGCGGGCGCGGGCGACTGCCTCGGGGTGGACGCAGGTCACTTCGCACACGTCGTCTTGAGAAGCGGTTCTCATGTCCTGACCATAGCGCAGGGCAGCGGGCAGCACCGTCACCGCATCACCTCCCGCACATCCGCCGCCACGCGGTCCGTGTTCGTGAGCTGGGTGTAGTCCCAGACCAGGCGCCGCCGTCCCTCGCGGTCGATCAGGTACACGCCGGTGGTGTGGTTGATCTGGTAGGTCGTCTTGCTCTTGACGTCGGATTTCTGGTAGCCCACCCCCCAGGCGGCGGCGGTGTCGCCGAGATCAGGCTCCGGGAGAAAGACGCCCTTCGCGGAGGAGCTGAAGAACCGGACGTACTCGCGCAGTTTCTTCACGTCGTCCCGGGCGGGGTCGAGGGTCACGAGCACGGTGCGGAAGTTGGCCCGCTCCGCTTCCGGCAGGGCCTGGCGCACCCGCTCCAGGGAGGCCAGGGTGGTCGGGCAGATGTTCGCGCAGTGCAGGAAGCCGAAGAACACGGCGACCGTCTGACCCCGCAGCGAACTCAGGGCGAAGGGTCGGCCGTCCTCCCCGGTGCCCGTCAAGGCAGGCGCGGTTGTCTGCGGGTCGTACACGGTGCCGTAGAAGGGAAAGGGGCTTTTCAGCCGGGCGTAGGTCCACACGCCGCCCAGCAGCAGGCCGACGGCCAGCAGGGCCCAGAGCAGGGACTGCCAGACGGGGCGCCTCGCCGGTTGGGTGGGAGAGGGGAGGGTCACGTCGTTCATGGATGGAGGTGTCCTTCGTGCCCGGCGTGGGCGCCGGGCGGTTCCAGTTGTACGGTGCTGTGCTCGATGCCGTGCCGCTCGGCGACCTCGTGGACCTGGGCGAGCAGGCCGCCTTCGGGTCCGGGCACCACCAGATGCGCCGTGAGGTTGTGTTCGCCGCTGGTCACACTCCAGACGTGCAGGTCGTGAACCTCGGCGACCCCCGGCAGGGCCGCGAGATCCGCCCGGAGCACGTCCAGGTCCAGCCCCTCGGGCGTGCCCTCCATCAGCACGTTCACGCTGGCCTTCAGCAGCGTCCAGGTGCGCGGCAGCACCCACAGGCCGATCAGCGCGCCCAGCACGGGGTCGATCCAGGTCAGGCCGGTGAAGCGGATCAGCAGGGCCCCGATGATCACCGCGACCGAGCCGAGCAGGTCACTCAGCACCTCCAGGTAGGCGGACTTCACGTTCAGGCTGCCCTGACTGCCGCCCACCAGGATGCGGGCGCTGATCACGTTCACCAAGAGTCCCAGCACCGCCACGATCAGCATGGTGGTGCTCTGGATCTCGACCGGCTCGCGCAGGCGGCGGTAGGCCTCGAAGAGGATGTACATCCCGATAGCGAAGAGCGCCCCCGCGTTCACGGCCGCCGCCAGGATCTCGGCGCGGCGGTACCCGAAGGTGCGCCGACGGTCGGCCTGGCGCTGCCCGATGCGGATCGCAAACAGGGAGAGGGCCAGCGCCATCACGTCGGTGAGCATGTGCCCGGCGTCGGAGAGCAGCGCCAGGCTGCCCGAGAGGAAGCCGTAGATGACCTCGACGACCAGAAAGGTGCCAGTCAGCCCCAGGGCCAGGGTGAGTTGCCGGGCGCTCGCACTTGCCCCGTGGCTGTGCCCATGCTCACTCATGGGTCATGCCGTCCATTGGGGTTGCGGTCGCCTCGTCTTTTGGGGCCGTCGTCGGCGTCGGCGGCCGAACGCCCCGCCTGGCGAGCAGTGCGTCGATGGCCCCGATCTCCGACGTCTGCGCGGTCACGACCCGCCCGGCGAACGCCCGCACCTCCGGCCGGTTCAGGTCCCGCAAGGCCAACCGTGCCATCGCCACGCCTCCCTGGTGGTGCCGCCGCATCACCTGGAGGTACTGCCGCTCGGCCACACCCACGGGAAGGTACGCGAGTTCCTGAACCTGCTGGGGGGTCGCCAGGCCCATGCCCGTCCGGTCCATCCCCGCCAGCGGCGCCTCGGTTCCGGCCAGGGGTCGGCCCCAGGCCATCAACCAGCCCTGCATCTGCCCGATCTGGGCCTGCTGGGTGAGCAGGATGTCCTGCGCGAGGAGTTTCACCGCCGGGTCCGCCGCGCGCTTGACCATCGTGACGCTCATCTCGACCGCCTGGGCGTGGTGGGCGCTCATGTCGCGGGCAAAGGTCACGTCCGCGCTGCCCTCGGCGGGGGGACGGGGCCAGGCCAGGGCCAGCGCGCCGCCGAGCAGGGCCAGCCCCGCCACGCCGCCCAGGATCAGACGGTGCCGCTGTACGCGCCGCTGCATGACGCTCCAACCTCCGGGGCCTCGCCCCCCTGCTCGTACTTCTGGAGGAACTGTTTCACGCGAGGGTCGTTCACGTCCTGCACCTTGAGCTGGGCGTTCCAGGCGGTCAGGACCAATGGCGCCGTCTGCGTCTCGTGCGGGGAGAGCAGGGTGTAGGTGCGGCCGTCCACCACCCGCTTCAGGGCCTCGACCTGCTCGGCAGGCAGCCCCGGTTTGTAGGTGAGCCACACGGCGCCGTGCTCCAGGCTGTGCACGGCGTACTCGTCGTAGAGGGGTCGGTTGTATACCCCGCAGTTCTGCCAGGCGGGGTTGTGCGCGCCACCGGGTGGGGGCGTCTGGGCGTAATTGACCCGGCCCTCCTGGTGGGCGCCGCCCTCATTCTTGAAGGTCTGGACGCCCTCGATGTCGCCGCCCCCCTGGGAGCAGGCGGCGAGCAGCACGGGCAGGGTCAGCAGCAGCATTCTCTTCATGGGTTCTCCTTGGTGTGAGTGGAAGCACGGGACTCAGGGGCGGGAGGTCCGTCGTGGTGCGCCCGGCGTTCTCTCCACCCGGCCTGCAGCAGCAACCCGGCGACCCCGGCGCAGACCAGCATGTCCGACAGGTTAAAGATGGGAAAACGTCCACCGCCGAGTGTCCCGGACACGGCGTCCAGCAGCGGTGAGGTCAGGTAATCGACGACCGCGCCGCGTGTCAGGCCGTCGAGGGCGTTCCCGAGGGCCCCTGCCGCGATCAAGGCCAGCGGCCAGCGCTGGGCGCGGCCCAGGCGCCCCGACAGCAGCGCGGCCACGATCACCAGCCCCACGAGCAGGCGCAGGATCGCCAGGGGGGCCGGGAAGCTGCCCAGCATGCCCCAGGCCATGCCCGGGTTCAGGGTGAAGTCCAGGTGCAGCACGCCCGGCAGCAGGGTCCGGTCGACGCCGGGGGTCAGGTTTGCCACCGCCCAGCGCTTAAGCAGCCCCTCCAGGGCGAGCAGGGCCAGGATCGCCGCCAGCGGCCACCCGCGTGACCCCACGCTCACGACGCCAGCTCCAGCAGGTACAGGGCCACGAAGCCCGCGAAGAAGGCGGCGGTGATGAGGGGCGTCTCCTTCACCTCGTGCGCCTCGGTGAGCAGTTCCTCGGTCACCAGGAACAGCAGGGCCGCCGCCCCGAAGGACAGCACGATCTCCAGGGCGAGGCCGCTCAGCCCCTGGAGCAGCGACCCGCCCAGCAGCGCGCCCACGATCACCAGCAGGCTCAGCCCGGCCACGGTGAGGACCGTGCGGCCCCGGGGCGTGCCGGACTCCCCCAGGCTGGAGGCCACCGAGACGCCCAGGAACAGCAGTTCCAGCGTCAGGGCCACCACCAGCAGGGTGCCGACCCGCGCGCCCGCCGCGAAGCCCACCCCGATCAGCAGGCCGTCGATCAGCACGTCGATGCCGACCACGGTCACCAGCCCGACGTTCCCACCTGGGGCGGGCCCGCCCGCTGCCGGACGTTCCAGGCGCTCGGCCAGTTGCCGGATGACGAGCATCAGGCCCACGCCCAGCGAGAAGCCGATCACCACGCCGAGCGGCTGGTGGCCCCGGATGATCTCCGGCAGCAGTTCGCCCGCCACGGCGGCGAACACCACGCCCGCGGCGAAGTGCTGCACGAAGGAACGCAGCCGCTCGCCCGGCGTCCGGAAGGTGGCGGCCACCCCGCCGAACATGGTGGCTGCCACGGGAATCAGCGTAAGAGACAGGATTTGCGCGGTGAGAACGCTCAAGAGGGGGCGCTCTCTCCCCGCAGGGCCGCCAGAATCTGGGGGCGCTGGTCGTCGAAGGGACCGTAAAAGGC
This sequence comes from Deinococcus planocerae, assembly GCF_002869765.1. NCBI lineage: Bacteria > Thermotogati > Deinococcota > Deinococci > Deinococcales > Deinococcaceae > Deinococcus > Deinococcus planocerae. The sequence goes on from NZ_PNOR01000002.1 coordinate 125,971, forward strand.
CTGCTCGCCGATGACGGTGACGGGGGCGATGCGGACCTGAGCCCTGGCCTGCATCTCGGCCAGGGCCTGCGGGTCCCCGCGCACGTTCTTCTCGGTGAAGGTGGCGCCCTGGTGGATCAGCAGCCGCTTGATGGCCTGGCAGTCCGCGCAGTTCGGGACGGTGTAGAGCGTGATCTCGAGCATGGTTCAGGCCCGGCTGGGGGTCGGGGCGGCGGTGACGCTGCGGGGGGCGGCGGGACCACTCCCCTTCCAGCGCAGCAGGCGCAGGGCGTTCGCCGTAACGATGGCGGTGGCGCCCGTGTCGGCCAGAATCGCCATCCACAGGTTGGTGTAGCCCAGCAGGGTCGTGACCAGGAAGATCGCCTTGAGGCCCAGCGCGAAGGCGATGTTCACCTTGATATTCTGCATGGTCGCCCGGGACAGCGCCACCAGGTCCGCCACGCCGGTGACCCGCTCACGCAGCAGGGCGGCGTCGGCGGTCTCCAGGGCCACGTCGGTGCCGCCGCCCATCGCAATGCCCACGTCCGACTGGGCCAGGGCGGGGGCGTCGTTGATGCCGTCCCCCACCATCGCCACCCCGCCCCGGGCCTTCAAGTCCGCGATCAGGCGCAGCTTGTCTTCAGGCAGCAGTTCGGCCCGCACGTCCATGCCCAAGTCGGAGGCGATGGCCTGCCCGGTGCGGGCGTTGTCCCCGGTGAGCATCACGGTCTGCACGCCCAGCCCGCGGAGTTGCGCGACGGCCTCCCGGGCGTCGGGCCGCGGCTCGTCGCGGATGGCGATGACGCCGAGGGGGGCCTGCCCGTCCAGCAGCACCACGGCGGTCCGGCCCTGCCCCTCGAAGGTCTCGATGCGGGCGCTCAGGTCGGCGGGGAGGGTCGTCAGGGTCGCGGCGTACCGGGGGGAGCTGACGCTCAGCGTGCGGCCCTCGACGGTGGCGGTCACGGCCTTGCCCGGGATGGCCTGGGCGTTCACGGCGGCGGGGAGGGTGAGCTTGCTCCCCTTCGCGGCGTCGGTGATGGCCTTGGCCAGCGGGTGGCTGCTGCCCGACTCCACGGCGGCGGCGAGGCGCAGGACCTCGCCTTGGTCTTGCCCCACCACGTCGGTCACGCGCGGCTTCCCGGCGGTCAGCGTCCCGGTCTTGTCGAACGCGACCGTCTTGACGCTCCCGATGCTCTCCAGCGCGGCCCCGCCCTTGATCAGCAGCCCACGGCGGGTTCCCGCGCTGATGCCGCTGGTGATGGCGGCGGGCACGCTCAGCACCAGGGCGCAGGGGCAACCGATCAGCAGCAGGGCGATCCCCTTGTAGAGCCAGGGGTGCCACTGGGCACCGAAGAACAGGGGCGGAACCAAGGCGACCAGGGCGGACACCGCCACCACCCCCGGGGTGTAGTACCGGCTGAAGCGGTCGATGAAGCGCGCGGTGGGCGCCTTGCTGCCCTCGGCCTCCTCGACCATATGGATGATCCGGGCGATGGTGTTGTCGCTGGCCGCCTTGTCCACCCGCACGGTCAGCACCCCGTCGGTGTTGATGCTGCCCGCGTAGACGGTGTTCCCGGCGCTCTTCACGACTGGGACGCTCTCCCCCGTCACGGGGCTGTCGTCGAGACTGGAGGTGCCGCTCAGGATGGTGCCGTCGGCGGGCACCCGCGCCCCGGGGTTCACCTGCACGGTCTGCCCGACCCGCAGGGCGTCGGCAGGCACCTCGCGGGTGCCCTGGCCCTCGACCAGCAGGGCCGTCTTGGGAGCCAGCGCCGCGAGCGCCTGAATCCCGGCGCGGGCCCGCCCGGCGGCGACGCCCTCCAGGAGTTCTCCCACCGCGAAGAAGAACACGACGACGGCGCCCTCGGCCGCCTCGCCGATCAGGATGGCGCCAATGGCGGCGAGACTCACCAGCGTGTTGATGCTGAAGTAGTCACCGAAGCGGGCACTCGCCACCGCCTTCTTCGCCAGCGGCCACACGCCCAGCAGAGTCGCGGCGATAAAACCGACGGTGGCGAATTGAGGCTCGATAAAGCCGAACAGCCAGGCCAGGGCGAGCAGCACGCCGGAGGTCACGACCAGCTTGCCCTGCCCGGTCGCGTACCAGGGCTGACCCGGTTTGGGAATCTCGTGGGTGTGACCATGACCCCCGTGGTCGTGATCGTGGCTGCCGTGATCGTGGTCGTGGTGGTCATGCCCCGCGTGGTCATGGCCCTCGTGGCTCTTGGCGGCGGACGGAGAGGCCGCTCCTCCCTGCAGGGAAGGGGTGTAGCCCAGGGACTGCAGGTTGCGCTCCAGCAGGGCGCGAGGGGTCTGGCGCTCGTCGAGGTCGAGTTCCAGGGTCTGCTTGCTGAAGCTGGTCTTCACGCCGCTCGCGCCAGGCACGGTGGCCATCATGCGTTCGACCTTCTGCACGCAACTCGCGCAGTCCATCCCGTCCACGAAGTAGGTCAGGTGGGAGAGGTCCTCCATCGGGGTGGGGGGGGCGGCACGGCTCAGCAATTCAGGCGCGTAGCCCAGCGCCTGGAGATTTCGTTCCAGGGTCGTGCGTGAAGTCCGGGTCTCGTCGAGGTCCAGGTCGAGCGTCTGCTTGTTGAAACTCGTTTTGACGCCGCTCGCGCCGGGCAGCGTGGCCATCATGCGCTCGACTTTCTGCACGCAACTCGCGCAGTCCATCCCGTCCACGAAGTAGGTCAGGTGAGCGGTCTCCGGCAAAGGGGCATCTGGGCGGGGGGGTGAGGCCGTCATGGGTTCAGTATACCTGAGTGGGCGTTCATATGTAAGTCTGTTCAGGCATAAAGCGGGGTTGACAGGAGACTCATTTCCGCCTCGGAAAGAAGAACGTACGCTGTCTGGACAGGAGGCACCCGATGACGATGCAGTCGCAGATCAAGCCAGGCATGCCGGTGAAGTGTGCGGACGGAATGGACCACGGCCAGGTGGACGGCGTGGACGGGGAGTACATCAAGCTCTCCGGGGGCGATTCCGCACAGCCGCACTGGCTGCCCATGAGTGCCGTGGACCATGTGGATCAGCACGTCCACCTGAACCTGGGCCACGAACAGGTCCACCAGGAGTGGCTGAGTGAGGACCCCCATCCCGAACACCGCCAGTGATCCGTCAAGAGATCAGTGCCCGGGGACGTCTGTCCGGACGTCCCCAGGCCATCCTGAGAGAGGTCGGCGGTGTCCCTTCTGCGGTCGGCGCAATAAAGGGGAGAGGTCGAACTCTCAACCGCCCTATTAAACCCACCGGATGACCGGAACCCTGTCGTTCGCCACGCTGACACGCTCAACGAGGCAAAGGTATGGTCCGGCCAGGCATCAGGTCTTGGTCCCCGGAGAGGCCATTCAGAGGTGAGGTTGTCGGTTGGCACTCTTCGACGCCTTGCAGAGGCCCTCAATCGTGGTGACGGCGGTGGTGCCCCCCATGCTCGTCATGCTGTCCCCGGTCATGCCGGTCCTCGTGGTGGCGGTCGCGCTCGTGATGCTGGTCGTGTCGCGGGACCACCGGTCGGTAGCCATGACCCCCACGGCCGTACTCGTCGTGGTACTCCCTGTCATGGTGCCGGTCCTCGTGGTGTCCCCCTAACAAGTTCCGCAAGAAACGTCCGATGCCCATACAAGCCTCCTTCACGCCTGGTGATGAATGGACCATTCGATCTGGCAGCGCCACACCTGGCGGGGAGCGGTCGAGCAGCTGGGCCTGGGTCTCATCGCGGGTTGCCGTCGGTGCGGGTATGAGTGGCGGGGAGATGCAGGCGGGCCCTGGCCGGCGCGATAGGGCGTGCCACGGGCCTGGGCCGCCACGAGGGTCCACCAGCAGCTTCGGCTGGCGCTCTGGAACGGCCCATGAAAGCTAGGTTTCAAGGTCGGGGCCCAGTGGCGGCGTGCTTACGCGGCGCTGTCCTTGTGCGCACGGCAGCCTGCCAATCCTGCTTTCCGCTTCCTGCAGGCGCCTCACGCCGTCTCTCCCATTCACGCCGTGTTCGAGGTGGGCACGCGAGGCACTCCGGTTCGAGGGGACCATGCCACTACTATAGCTGAACAGATGCTCATAGGTCTAGGAAACGAGGAGGGGCGTGCCCTCGGACTGCCTGGCGGTCGGGACCACAGGTGGTGTAGGTAGACAAGACCCTGACGCTGGGGATAAGGCTCAATCAGCGAACGTCGCGCCCCTGCTCTCGCCCAGCCTCCAGCTTCCTGCCGCCCGCGTCACATCTTCCAGCGCCGCGATCTGCTCCCCCACCGGGGCCTGCTCCAGGGCGGCAAGTTGGGCCACCGCCTCCTGACCCACCAGGCTCAGCGACTCCACCTGCCCGCGGGCCTCCTGCTGCTCGATGGTGCCCAACGCCTCGTGAACCTCGGTCTCCACCTGCTCCAGCGCCTCAAGCTGGGACGACGAGCGGCTCCGCTGCTCCACCTCCTCCACCAACGGCTCCAGGGCGGAGAGCTGGGCCTTGGCCCCCAGGTCCACCTCGGCCAGCCTGGCCGCGTTGACGTGCTCGACGGGGGTGGAGATCACCCGGTTGAGCGCCTCGGTGACGACCAGCTCCACGTGCCGGACAAACTGAAGCTGCTCCCGGCTGGCCGCCAGCAGCGCCCGCGTCTCTGCCGGGGAGGTGCCCGCCCCTTCCTCGCGCAGGGGCTGGGCGATGCGTTCCAGGGCGCGAGTGCTGCTGGGCTGGCTGCGTTCGACCGTGATGAGGTGTTCCAGGGCGGCGGTCGGCTCGATGCCCGCCGCGCCGACGTGCCGCGAGGACGACTTCGCGCTGGACCACCCCCTGCTGTTGAATCTCGCGGAGGGTCAGGGGTAACTCCGGGTGGGCATCCAGGTGAGCAGAAGAATGAACGGTGAAAGATGGATGCCCTCCTGCGGCTTCACGGGGGCACAGGTGAGCCACACCCGTCCATGTTGACTGAACGACTGCTCATACATGCACACAAAAGAGGAGTAAGGTCGCGCTTGGGCTGTCCTACTCCCCGGAGAGACCGGAGGGTGGAGGCGGGCCCAGGGAGGTCGGACCATGACGATGAGAGCACAGATTCAAGAGCACATGCCGGTGATTTGCGCGGATGGGCACCGGCACGGCGAGGTGGACCGGGTGGATGGGGACTACCTCAAGCTGACCCGGGACGACTCGGGGACGCACCACTGGCTGCCGCTGAGCGCGGTGGATCACGTGGACGAGCATGTGCACCTGAAGTTGAACCACGAGCAGGTGCATCAGCAGTGGCTGAGCGAGGACCCCCACCCAGAGCACCGGCAGTAAGCCAGCCGGGATGAGGGGGGCAACGCGTCCGTTGCCCCCCTGCGTCACCCCGTTCTTGCCGCCGGGAGGGTTTCCTTCCTTCGAGTGGAAGCTGGGGGGTGATCGTCCAGGCAAGCGTGACCGACCCGGAACGGCCAAGCGGGGCGACCGCCGTGAACCCGCGTCGGTCGCTCAACCGGACCCGGCGAGGCGGCACGCGCGAGTCGTGGAGGCCATGAAATGGGCAGGAACGCCTATTGTAACGGAGCACGAAGCAGACGCTCCACCGCCTGAACCCACCCTCCCATATCTTTCCGCCGACGGCGGAGACGCTGACCGCAAACGACCGTTACCGGGGCGGCAGGGCCCAGGACGTGCGTGAGGTGGGGCTCGCCGCCTAGAGCGACTTCGTGCTGTCCATGTTCGTCCCCAACTCCAGCATCTGGTACGGGTTGCACGTCGACCAGCGCAGCTGCATCCGGCGGGAACGGATTGATGCGCCTTCACAGGCCGTCTGGCGTCAGACCGGGTACCCTCTGTTCCAGAAAGAGGACCGACCTTGATGAACCGCCTTGCGTCCTTTACTGACCCCCGCATCCCGCTGGCGGCGGGTCTGTCCATGCTGGCTGCTGTGCTGCATGGCGGCGTGACCGGCGTGCATTTCACGGAGTGGTTCGGGTACGGGTGTCCTTCCTGGTGGCTACCGCCACGCAGTTCGTGTGGGGCGGCTTCCTGCTGCTGCACTTCCTCGGAGCCAAAGCCGCGCAGAGTGACCCCTTCCCGCGGGTGGGGCGCAGCCGGCTGGAAGTTCCGTACTCCTGGGCGGGCGTGATCGGGAACTCGCTCATCGCCGGGCTGTACTTCGTCACCCGCACGGTTGGCGTTCCCCTATTCGGCCCGGAGGCGGGTGAGGTTGAGGCGTGGGATGTGTTCGGACTCGTCACCCCCTGGAGCTGATGTTGATCGCGTTGCTGCTCGTGATGATCACAGGTAGGCGGCAGCCGACCAGACCGGGATGAGCCTGCCTGTCGGGGAAGAGGTTCTCCCCTTTCGCGAACCCGGAGGACTGCGGTGATGTCCTCCGGGCGAAGCGCGACGTTCTCGTCCTGGACAATTAAAGTGCAGGAGGGCGCGGTCGGCCTCCCGATACGAGCAGTAGCCGCCGGTAGACTGGCCGGGCATGGAAAGCAGCAGATGCTCTCGTAGCAGCCAAAGTCTTGGGCTAGAGGTGGAACTCGGCAACGAGTTCGCCAATGTGGATGGAGGAGGTGGACATGGGGGCTCCTACTAGGAAGGGGGTGGGCGCAGCGCGCCGGGTGTCAGGAGGCGCGCCCCTTCCGGGAGCGCGGCGCAGAGGGGCGACAGGGGCGCTCCACACATGGCTGCGGAATGCCCTGAACACAGCCATCACGCGCGGGCGGGCTGAGGTTGCAAGGTGGGTCGCTCGAAGCGCACCCGGTTGAGCAGCAGGGCGTTCACGGTGACGATCACGGTGCTGGCGCTCATCAGCAGGGCGGCCCACTCGGGACGCAGCAGAATGCCGTACGCCGGATACAGCACGCCCGCCGCGAAGGGGATCGCCAGGACGTTGTAGATTGCTGCCCAGAAGAGGTTCTGCTTGATCTTCCCGCGCACCCGCCGGGCGAGGTCGATGCTGCCCGCCACGTCCGCCGGGTTGTTCTTCACCAGCACCACGTCCGCCGTTTCCACCGCCACATCGGTGCCTGCACCGATGGCAAGGCCCACGTCCGCCTGCGCCAGTGCGGGCGCGTCGTTCACCCCGTCGCCCACCATCGCCACCTTGCGGCCCTGCCCCTGGAGTTCCTGAACCCTCGCGGCCTTGTCCCCCGGCAGCACCTCGGCGATCACGGTGTCCATCCCCAGTTGCCGGGCCACCGCCTCCGCTGTCCGGCGGTTGTCCCCGGTCAGCATCACCGTCTGAACGCCCAAACCGTGCAGGGCCTGCACTGCCGTCCGGGCCGTCTCACGGATGGTGTCGGCCACCGCCACCACGCCCAGCGCCCGTCCGTCCGCCGCGACATACATCGCGGTTTTCCCGTCCGCCGCGAGCCGGTCCACCTCCCCGGGCAGGGCACCGACGTCCACCCCCTCCCGGTCCATCAGCTTGCGGTTCCCGATCAGCACCCGCTGGCCCCGCACCGTCGCCACCACGCCGTGCCCGGGCACCGAGTCGAACGCGTCCGGACGCTGGATGTCCACCCCCCGGGCCTGGGCACCCCGGACGATGGCCTCCGCCAGCGGGTGCTGGGAGGGTTGGTCGGCGGACGCGGCCAGGCGCAGCAGTTCCGTTTCGTCTCCGCCCGGTGCGGGCACGAGGTCGGTGAGGGCGGGCTTGCCCTCGGTGAGGGTGCCCGTCTTGTCGAAGACCACGGTGTTCACCCCGGCAGTTGCTTCGAGTGCCGTGGCGTTCTTGAACAGCACGCCCTCCCGCGCCCCCTTGCCCACGCCCACCGTGATCGCGGTCGGGGTGGCGAGCGCCAGCGCGTCCGGGCAGGCGATCACGATGGCGGAGACGGCCGCCGTCAGGGCGAAGACGACGCCCTCACCGCCCAGGAAGTACCAGGCGAGGAAAGCGACCAGACCCGAGCCCAGGGCCACGAACACCAGGTACTTCCCGGCGAGGTCCGCCAGGCGCTGCGCCGGGGCCTTGCTGGCCTGCGCGTTCTGCACCATCTGCACGATGCGCGAGAGGGCGGTGTCGCTGCCGACGGCGGTCGCCTGGAAGGTGAAGGCGCCGTTCTGGTTGACCGTCCCGCCGGTGACCTTCGCGCCCGGATGCTTGGCCACCGGAATCGGCTCCCCGGTGATCATGCTCTCGTCGACGTAGGAACTGCCCGACACCACCTCGCCGTCCACCGGCACCCGGTCGCCGGGCCGCACGGCAATCTCGTCCCCAACCACCACCTGTTCCAGGGGGACCTCGACCTCCTGCCCGTTCCGAACGACCCGCGCGGTGGAGGGGGCCAGCTTCAGCAGGGCTTCCACCGCCCGTCCCGTGGCGAAGCGTGAGCGCATCTCCAGCCAGTGACCCAGCAGGGAGAGGGTGGTGAGCATGGCGGCGGCCTCGAAGAACACCTCGCCGCCCCCCAAGAAGAGGGTCGCGTAGACCGAGAAGAGCCAGGAGACCAGGATGCCCGTGGCGAGCAGGGTCATCATGTTCGCCTCGCCGCGCCTGAGGGCCCGCCACGCCGCGCTGATAAACGGCCAGCCGCCCCACCACACGACGGGCGTCGAGAGGATCAGGCCGAACCAGGCCATGCTCAGGCCGAAGGGCGGCATGGCGGTGAAGCCCAGCGACTCCCCGATCGGCGAGTACAGGATCAGCGGCACCGTCAGGACGAGCGAGATCACGAAGCGGCGCAGCATGTCGCCCACCATGTCCGCCCCGTGACCGGCGTGTTCGTCGTGGCCCATCTGCGCGTGCGCGCCCGCCCCGTCAGCCGTCATGGCGGCATGGTCGTGCCCCGCGTGCGCCGTCCCGGAAGACGCCTCCCGCCTGCCAGGCTTCATTGCCCCGTGATCGTGGGCTGCGGGGTGCGAGGCGCGGGCAGTCATGGCCGGGTGGCCGTGCCCAGCGTGCCCCGTCTCGGCGGGGGTGTCCCGGCGGCCCTGTGAGTGGGTGGGAGGGTCGTGGTGCGTGGACGTCGCGGCCTGGGCCAGCATCGCCGCGTGGTCGTGCCCGGTGTGCCCGTGGTCCGCGTGCCCGACGCGGGGATGCCCCGGCTGCACTGCGGACGGCGCGCAGTCCTCGCAGTCGCAGTCGTACCCGGCGGCGTGCAGGCGGCGGCGCAACTCGGGCTCGGTCACGGTGCCGGGGTCGTACCCGAGGTGGGCGACGGCGCGCGTGCGGTCGATGTGCACGCTCTGCACGCCCTCGATGGCGGAGAGGCTGCGCTCGAGGTCGGCGAACTCCGAGCCGTCGTAGCAGTTGCGGAACGCCACTTCCAGAACGCTGGAGGTCTGCGTGCTGGCTCCAGTCTGGCCGTGGTGGTGCGTCTCGTGCTGTCGCGTCATTGTTTCCCCCTGCCTCCGCCGCTCATCTGCTCACGGCGTGATCGCCCCGCGCCGTGAGGGTAGGGGGCGAGTGTTCAATTCCTGTAAACCTGCCGACCGCCGGCACTGCCTCGCCAGCCGTGACGAACCGTCCGGCAGTGCCTGTTTCGTCCGCGAATCGGCGACGTTCTGGGGTCGTCCAGTGAGGATGGAGCCGGTCGTGGCCTCAGCCTTTCGGGAAAGTGCGGTGTGTTCTGTCGCCGCAGTGCCCCGACTTGACCCTATACCCTCCTGGGGGGGATGTCAAGGCTGGGTTGGGGGTGGGTAACTATGATAGGGCGGGTATAGGGCAGAAAACGTTCTGTATTCAAGCGCTCATCGGCAGCTCAGTTAAAATCCCCCCAGGGGGATAGCGGGTGGAGGGCGAGGACGGGCGGCAGGCGCGGCACGACGCGGTCCGACCTCGGGGATGAGCCGAGCCCGCGTGTGCTGGAGCGCAAGGCCAGATACCTCCGGTTAGGGTCTCACGTCTTGGCCGTGCGTCCTGGAGCGTCCAGATGTCCCAGATGTCAGGGCTCTGAAGCCAGGTTGAATCCGTTGGCTGTCACCGAGCTGTACCCGCAGGAGACCTACGGCATCCCGTTCGGCGTGATCACGAGCGACAGCCATCGGCGTGGGTTTTCGGCGGGTGCGACGCCCGTCTGCCCCACCCTCGAGGGCACCGACTGGGCCCACGGGTCTTCCGTCCGTGCCTACAGTGCCCGGGCGATGGCCTCCACCGCGCGCAGCCCCTGGCCGAAGCGGGCCATTGCCTCGCGGTGCCGCTCCAGCTCGCTGTACGGCAGGTACCGCATGTTCAGGTGCGACACCGCCTGGAAGGCGGGGCGCCGCAACTGGTCGCGCACGTCGGCCTCCCGGGCGTCGGGGGCCACCAGGTAGAGGCCCTGGACCGCCCGCTCGGGGGCGCCCAGGGCCAGGTCGAGCATCCGCACGATGCCCGAGTAGATCGAGGTGGTGTGCTCCACCTCGAAGGCGGCCGCCGGGGCGAGCGTCCCGCGCTCAAACCACACCACGTCGATCAAGCGCACCGCGTCCGCCCCGGGCGTGCCAGCAATCCCGGGCGGCAGGGTGTCGAGGCACCCGTCGCCCAGGCGGCCGTCCCCATAGGCCCGCGAGCGGTCGTTGGCAGCGATCCACACCTCGAAGCCCAGCGCCCGGCCCAGGTCGCGCAGCCAGCCCTGCACCTCGGTGTGGGTGCGGTCCCCCTCCCGCGCCGTAGCGAGTGCCTTGCTGGTGCTGGCCGACTCCTCGCGCACCCGCGCCAGGTCCGCCTGCCAGACTCCCATGGCTGCCCCGTCGTCCTCGCGGGGCGGGGGCGTGTACCGCCCGCTGCCCAGGTCGAACAGCAGCCCCGCGACGGCCCCCAGATCGTTGGACAGCAGGCCCCGGTGCGCCTCGTTCAGCCGCAGCATCCCCTCCCGCAGGGCCAGGTACTCCTCCCACTTCCCGAGCTTCACCTTCGCGCCGGTCAGGGCGTTGTAGCCGTTCACGATAGCGGTGTTGAAGGGCGGCATGTGGGTGGGGTGCAGGAAGTACAGCAGGTTCGCGGCGGCCGGGCCCAGCCCCTTGATGGCCCGGCGGTCGAGGTCGCGGATGGCCCGGATCAGGTCGCCGGGGCCGGTGCAACACGCGCAGGTGTCGAGAAAACGCCCGAAGGCCTTCTGGTTGTCCGGGCTCTCGTAGATGTCGGGGATGCGCAGCTTGGGCTTCCACAGGAAGGCGTGGTCGGCGCCCTTGAAAATCTGGCGTTGCTCGGCGATGGAATGCACCACCGTCTCCAGGGAAGAACCCCGGTACTGGGTGCCGAAGCTCCCCGCCTCGATCTCCTTCACCACGGTCTGAAGGCCACGGCGGATGGAGCGAAAGTTCTTGAGGCGTTCCTCCCACAGGAACCAGGTGCGGTAGGTGCCGCCAGAATCGTCGCGCCAGTGCCGGATCAGCGTCTCGAGCGTCTGCATGAGGATGGTGTAGCACAGGCATTTCCAGCGGCCGGGCGAAAGTGGGGGAGGGTGTGGTCTCCGGTCGCCGGGTCCGGGCGTCCTCCCCCTTCTCGTCCGGGGAACCCTCGTTCCTGCCACCTGCCCACGACCACGCCGCGGTTGAACGCATCACGGCTGCCAGCCTCTTCTTTTACATGGTCTTGAGGCTTGGGTGACCTTTACACGAATTGAACACAACGCTGCCTACGCTGACAGGGCGACGATTTCTTCACACCGCCGCGCCGCCCACGGCCGCCCGCCCTCACGTTCACGACCAGGAGAGTGACCATGCCGCAGAACACCGCCCGGATGCTCCAGACCCACCCCAACCCTGCGAGCGTCTTCGACCAGGGGGCACTTGCGGAGTGCATCGACGCCTGCTTCGAGTGCGCGAACATCTGTACCTCGTGTGCCGACGCCTGCCTGGGGGAGCAGGGACACCTCTCGCACCTCGTCCACTGCATCCGGCTCAACCTCGACTGCGCCGACGTGTGCGGCACGACCGGCCGGGTCCTCTCGCGCCTGACCCAGCCCGACCAGAACGTCCTGCGCGCCCAGCTTCAGGCCTGCCTCGCCGCCTGCCAGGCGTGCGGGCAGGAATGCGAGATGCACGCCCGCGACATGAACATGCAGCACTGCGCCGTGTGCGCCGAATCCTGCCGCCGCTGTGAACAGGCCTGCCAGCAGCTCCTGGGAAGCATGAGCGCATGAATAAACTGATCCTGACCCTGGCCCTGATGGCCCTTCCCGTGAGTTCCGCCCAGGCGGGCGGCAGCCAGGGCGGCACGGCGGCCAACATGTCCACGACCATGATCATCCAGATGCAGACGGACATGCGTGCCCGGATGCAGCCCATGCTGGAGGATCTGCGCCGCCTGTCCGGCACCGCCTTCGACCGGGCCTTTTTCTCCATGATGATCCCCCACCACCAGAGCGCCATCGAGATGAGCCGCGCCGCGCTGCCGAGGTTGCGTGACCCGCTGGTCCGCGCGTGGGCGCAGGGGATCATCGACGATCAGCAGAAGGAGATCGCCGAGATGCAGGCCGAGTTGCAGCGCCTGGGGGGCGTGGACACGGCGCGGCAGAACCGGATGCGTCAGGCCATGTCGGGCATGGGGCAGATGATGACGCAGATGATGTCCCAATCGCAAAGCCCCGACCACGCGTTCCTGGAGATGATGACGCCCCACCACGGCTCGGCCAACGAGATGGCGAACATCGCCCTGCAAAACGGTCAGACCGACCATGTGCTTGACATCGCCCAGCGCATCATCATGACGCAGGCCGACGAGATGCACGACTTCAGGGACTGGCTGCGCACCCACCAGTAAGGCGATTCCCTCCGGGGCACCTGCCACACGTGGGCGGGGGCCCCCTCGTGTGGTGCACACGGGTCCTGCCGTCGGGGGATCCGTCCGACGCTCCCCGTCAAGGACACCAGCCTGGCCTGAGAAGGGGCCCGGTGCGCGGGAGGCTGGAGTTCCCCGAACCCGGGCGTCGCCAGGCCGTGGCAGGGGGCGAACTCCCCACCGTCCGCCCTGCCGCCTTAACACAAAGGCAACACGAGGTCCGTACCGTGTCCGGGTGACCTTTTCACGCCTCCTCTGGCCCGCCCTGCTGCTCGCCCCGGTGGCGGGCGCCGCCCCCTACGCGCAGCAGACCAGCTTCGGCACCCCGTCCCCGCTGATCCAGGCCGCGCAGGCCCGGACCAGCGTGAAAGCCACCTGGGAGGCGCTGCCCCAGCCCCGCGGCGGCCAGCTCGAGAGCGGCGTGGTGGAGGTGGCGCCGTTCAACGAACTCGTCCCCAGTTGGAACGTGACGGGACCAGGAGAGAGCCCCCTGACGCTGGAGGTGCGCGTGCGTCGGCCCGACGGCCGCTGGACGCCGTACTTCGGGTTCGGGACCTGGCGGGCGGCGGGACCCCGGGCCAGCCTGCCCGTGACCCGCACGGCGGACGGCACGGTGAACACCGACACCCTGACCCTCCCCTACCGCGCCGCGGCCTTCCAGTACCGCGTGACAGTGGGGGCGGGGCTTCAGGTACGCCTGCTGTCGTTCAACACGTCGGACAGCGCCCTGCGCCTGCGGGACCAGGGCCGGGGCGGGCAGGCGATCTCCTGGAACAGGATTCTGGCGGTCCCCGGGCTCTCGCAGATGATCTACCCGGGCGGGGGGGAGGTCTGGTGTAGCCCCACCAGCGTCTCCATGATCCTGGGCTTCTGGAACCGCCCCGTGCGGGTGCCCGATGCGGCCAGGGCCACCTTCGACACCCGCTACGACGGCTTCGGGAACTGGCCCTTCAACACCGCGTATGCCGCAACCCAGGGTTTGCAGGCCTTCGTGACGCGCCTGGGCAGCCTGCGCGACGCCGAGGCGTACCTGGGGCAGGGTCTGCCGCTCGCGGTGAGCGTGCGCTTCAAGGCAGGCGAGCTGCCGGGTGCGCCGCTGTCCTGGTCGAACGGGCACCTGATGGTGCTGACCGGCTTCGACGCGCAGGGCAACCCGGTGGTGAACGACCCGGCGGCGAGGAGCGATGCGGGCGTGCGGCGCACCTACCCGCGCGCCGTCTTCGAGCGGTTGTGGCTCGGGCACGCGGGCGGCATGGCGTACGTGATGGCTCCTCTCCCCGGAGTCCTGTCTCAGGACGGGCCGAAGTAGTCGAGCCGCATGGCCTGTCTCACGGCCCGCATCGTTTCGGCCGCCACCTCCCGCCCGCGCCCCGTGCCCTCCCGCACGACCCGCTCCACGTCGCCCCGGTGCCGCGCGAACTCGGCCCGCCGCGCGCGGATAGGCGCCAGGGTCGCCTCCAACACCTCCAGCAGGTGCCGTTTGACCCGCACGTCCCCCAGTCCCCCGCGGCGGTAGTGCGCCTTGAGGGCCGCCACCCCGGCCCGGTCCGGGTCAAAGGCGTCGAGGTACGCGAATACCGGGTTCCCCTCCACGGTCCCCGGGTCCTCCACCCGGAGGTGGTTCGGGTCGGTGTACATTCCCCGCACCTTGCGGGCCACCTCGTCGGGCGGGTCGGACAGGAAGATGGCGTTGCCCAGGGACTTGCTCATCTTCGCCTTGCCGTCGAGTCCGGGGAGGCGCGCCACCTCTCCCAGCAGGGCCCGGGGCTCGGTGAGCACGGGAGCGTAGAGGCGGTTGAAGCGCCGCACGATCTCCGCCGTCTGCTCGATCATGGGGAGCTGGTCCTCCCCCACGGGAACGAGACGCGCGCCGAAGGCCGTGATGTCCGCTGCCTGGGAAACGGGGTACACGAAGAAGCCGGCCGGCACGGACTCGCCGTACCCCTTCTGGGCGATCTCGGTCTTGACCGTCGGGTTCTGACGCAGGTGCGAGACCGTCACGAGGTTCAGGTAGAGCACGGTCAGCTCGGCGATCTCGGGCACCTGGGACTGGAGGACGAAGGTGGCGACCTCGGGGTCGAGGCCCACCGCGAGCTCGTCGAGGGCCACTTCCATCACGTTGTCGCGGACTTTCTGCGGGTGCTCGAAGTTGTCGGTGAGGGCCTGCACGTCGGCGAGGAGGACGTAGGTCTCGTACTCGTGCTGGAGGGCGACGCGGTTGCGCAGGGAACCCACGTAGTGGCCGAGGTGGAGGGGGCCGGTGGGCCGGTCTCCCGTCAGGATGCGCTGCTTCATGTGCGGTCTCCTTGAACCCAAAAGAAAAGGCGCCCAGGACGTCCCCGGCGCACGCGAGAACACGCGGAGGTCACCTGTCACCAGCGGGGCCACCGCGTGCCGTTCAAGCTCATGGCGGTCACTGGAGCAGGGCCCGGGTCGGTCCGCCGTCGGTGCGGCCCGGGTCCTCACCGCCTCCGGCGTGGCCTGGGCCGTTGCAACTTCATCCCCTCCCCGGTAAATCGGCGATGCCAGAACGCGAACTGCCGTTGCCGCTCGGGGGTGGCCGCCTCGCGCGCCAAACCATAGGGGTCGTTCAGCTGCGGGGGCACACGCTCCGGGCGCGGGGTGCTGGTGCCGGTGACCTGGTCGAAATCCTCCCAGGTGCTCCAGCTGGGGGCCTCCCGCTGCTGCTGGCCCGCACTCCAGGCGAGGTCACGCAGATGCTGTTCGCGGGCGACGTGCAGAACGACCGAGCTGTTCACCCGCGTGGCCGCTTCCACCTCCTCCAGGAGGGCCAGGGCCGGCCTCCTGGTGTCGTAATCCAATCCCGAGAGGGCTTCCAGCGGGGAGGAAAGGTGAAGGTGCGCGCTGGGGTGATGCGCTCGCCGCTCCTCCACCTGGGTGTGCCACTGGGCGAACACGATCAGGTCGACCATTCGCAGCACGGGCACGACCCGGGCGTTGAAAAAGCCGCTGAAGCGGTAATGACGGGGCAGGGTCAACAGGAAGCGCGCCGCGTGGTAGGCCGCTTCGTCCGTCCCGGGGGCCGCGTCGAAATACTCCCGCCAGCGGTCGAGCGCCACGTCGGGCTGGCCCAGTTTCTGGTGAGCCACCCCCAGCTCCCGCAGGCAGTCGAGGTCTCCCAGGGCCGCGCCCTTCTCCAGGGTCTTGAGGCCCTTGTTCACGTCGACAGCCGTTCCGTACCCGCGCAGGAGGCTGGCGCCCAGCCGGGCATGGGCTTCGGGCAGACCCGCCTTGGCGGCGGCCTCGTAGTACTTCAAGGCCTCGTACCTGGACTTGGGAACGCCCCGTCCCAACTCGTGCGCCTGACCCTGCTCGTACAGTTCCCGCGCCCGGTGTTGCCCCTGGAACTTCACCCGTTCGCGGGCGTCACGCTTGATGGGATCGGTGAGGAAGGTGGTGGCGCCGTACAATCCCTGGAGGCGCAGTTCCAGCAGGGTGTCGATGGCGAAGGTCGGGGGAATTCGGAAGAACTCGCGGCCCCGGCTCACCCGGTAGTCCGAGAGGGCCGCGTGCATGTGCTGTTCGGCGCCGTGGACGTCCTCGAAGTTGGCCTCGTAGGCGACGATGAAGTCGGTGGGGACGCCGCTGGCCCCGGCGAGTTCACGGGCCCGTTCGGCGGCGTCCCGCGTGGTCAGGCCGACCTTGACCAGCCCCGGCATGCTGGGGTTGAGCAGGACATACAGGGTTCCGGCCTGGTTCAGGGGCAATCACCGTGTCTTCTGCCTGGCATAGGTCGTCTCCCAGCTTGACACGCCGTGGCGCGTGTCCGGTCAGCTTGCCCCACGGCCAAAGCCTGCGTTTCGGTACTGGCCCCCGGCGTCAACGACGAGCCACGAGGGGAGCGGGGAGCAACGGGTGTGGACCCTTGCCTCCGGGTCGGCCTCGCGGCCAGGAGCAGCGGGCCGCACGCGTGCGGCCCGCTGGGGAGGACACTCCCTCAAGTGTACTTGAGGGCTTCCATCAGCTCCTCGACGATCTCCACGCTGTCGCCGCGAGTCGAGGCGGTGGCGACATGCGCTTCGAGGTGGCCGCGCAGCACGACCTCGCCCGCCCCGGACAGGGCGCCCTGCACGGCCTTGATCTGCCGCAGCACGTCCACGCAGTACGCGTCGTCCTTTTCCAGCATGGCGACGATGCTGTCGAGGTGGCCCCGGGCAATCTTCAGCCGTCGGGCGGCGCGTTTGCGCGCGTCCTCGGGCATGCACAGGTGGCCCGAGGACGGACTGCCCGGGTGGCAGGTGGCGGGGTCGGCGTTCGCGGTGGTCACGTTAGCCGCGCACCTGGGCACCGTAGCCCTCTTCGGCCACTGCCGCGATCAGGGCCTGGGGGTCGGCCTCGCCCTGCACGGTGGCCGTCCCGCCCTGGAGATCGACGCGGACGTCCTGCACGCCGGGGACGCCCTTGAGGGCGTTCGTCACGGCCTTCTCGCAGTGTCCGCAGCTCATACCGGTCACGGTCAGTTGGGTCGTCATGCCCGCATCCTATACCCTACCGGGGAGGGTGTCAAGGTGGGGCGCCGGACTGGGGAGGATAAGGGGCGGGTTACACCCCTTAAAGCCCTTGTCGAATCTTCCCTGTTGCCGTATGCTCTTCGTATACCCCCCTAGGGGGGATAGGAGGAAGGCATGAGCAAAACCATCGAGCTGGGTGTGCAGGGGATGACCTGCGCCAGCTGCGTGGGGCGGGTCGAGCGGGGCCTGGGCAAGGTCGAGGGGGTGCAGCGTGCCAGCGTGAACCTCGCCACCGAGCGGGCCACCGTCACCTACGACCCGGAGCAGACGGGGCCGCAGGCCTTGATCGCCCGGGTCAAGGACGTGGGCTACGAGCCGGTCGTGGGCGAAATCGAGCTGGGCGTGCAGGGGATGACCTGCGCGAGTTGCGTGAGCCGGGTGGAGCGGGCCCTGAAGAAGGTAGACGGGGTGCTGGACGCCAGCGTGAACCTCGCTACCGAGCGGGCCACCGTGAAGTACCTGCCGTCGAGCGTGAGCGCGGGGCAACTCAAGGCGGCGGTGAAGGGCGCCGGGTACGAGGTGCTGGAGGCTCAGGCGGGTCGGGACCGGACCGACCTTGAACGTGAAGCGCGCGAGCACGAGATTCATGGGTTGCGCCGCGCGGTGACGTTCAGCGCCGTCTTCGCCCTTCCCCTCGCCATCCTGGCGATGGTCCCGATGCTCGTGCCCGCCGTGAACACCTGGCTGATGCAGAGCTTCGGCCACGGGGTCATGACCACCCTGAACTGGGTCATGCTGGCCCTCGCCGTGCCTGTGCAGTTCGGCCCCGGGATGCGCTTCTACCGTCTGGGTTGGAAGGCACTCCGGAACAGGTCGCCGGACATGAATTCCCTGGTCATGATCGGCACCTCGGCCGCATTCTTCTACTCGCTGGTGGTCACGCTCGCGCCGCAGGTCTTTCCCGAAGGCACCGCGCACGTGTACTACGAGGCCGCCGCCGTCGTGATCACCCTGATCCTGCTGGGCAAGTATTTCGAGGCCATCGCCAAGGGGAGAAGCAGCGAGGCGATGAAGAAGCTGCTGAGTCTTCAGGCGAAGACGGCGCGGGTGGTTCGGGGCGGCCAGGAACTCGAACTGCCGACTGACGAGGTGCTGATCGGCGACCTGATCTCCGTTCGCCCCGGCGAGAAGGTGCCGGTGGACGGTGAGGTCACCCTGGGCAACTCCTTCGTGGACGAGAGCATGATCACCGGCGAACCGATCCCCGTCGCCAAGCAGACCGGCGCGGCGGTCGTCGGCGGCACCATCAACCAGAACGGCGCCTTTCAGTTCAGGGCGACCAAAATCGGGGCGGACACGGCGCTCGCGCAGATCATCAAGCTGGTGGAGAGCGCCCAGGGCAGCAAGCCCCCGATCCAGGGCCTCGCGGACCGGGTCGTCTCGGTGTTCGTCCCGATCGTCATCGGCATCGCCGCCCTGACCTTCCTGATCTGGATGGTGGTGGGCGGGAGCACCGCCCTCTCGTTCGCCCTGGTCACGACGGTCGCGGTGCTGATCATCGCCTGCCCCTGCGCGATGGGCCTGGCGACTCCGACGAGCATCATGGTGGGCACCGGCAAGGCCGCCGAATTGGGTGTCTTGTTCCGCAACGGCGCGGCACTCGAAGGCTTGCAGGGCGCGAACGTGGTGGCGGTGGACAAGACCGGCACCCTGACCAAGGGCAAGCCCGAACTCACCGATCTGGTGACGGCCCCTGGATTTGACCGGACGGAAGTGCTGAAGCTGGTTGCGGCGGCCGAGGAGCAGAGTGAGCACCCCATCGCCCGCGCCATCGTGGACGCGGCGAAGCGGGAAGGCATCGCCATCCTTCCGCTCGAACGCTTTGAGGCGGTGCCCGGCTACGGTCTGGAAGCGCACGTGGAAGGCCGCCTGGTGCAGGTGGGTGCCGACCGTTACATGGGCAGGCTCGGGCTGAACATCGGCGAGTTCGCTGCCCAGGCCGAACGGCTCGGGGACGAGGGCAAGAGCCCGCTGTACGCTACCATTGACGGCCAGCTCGCCGCCGTGATCGCGGTGGCCGACCCCATCAAAGAGGGCAGCCTGGAGGCTGTGCGTGCCCTGCATCGGCAGGGCCTCCAGGTCGCCATGATCACCGGCGACAACGCCCGGACCGCGAACGCCATCGCCCGGCAGCTCGGCATTGACGAGGTGCTGGCCGAGGTGCTGCCCAGCGGTAAGAGTGACGCCGTGAAAGAACTCCAAGCGAGGGGCCGCAAGGTCGCCTTCGTCGGGGACGGCATCAACGATGCTCCCGCCCTCGCTCAGGCGGATGTGGGTCTCGCCATCGGGACTGGAACGGACGTGGCCGTCGAGACCGCCGACGTGATCCTGATGAGTGGTGACCTGCGTGGGGTGCCGAACGCCCTGGCACTGAGCCGCGCCACCCTGCGGAACATCAAGCTCAACCTCTTCTGGGCCTTCGCGTACAACATCGTCCTGATCCCGGTCGCGGCGGGCGTCCTGTACCCGGCTTTCGGGTGGCTCCTCAGCCCGGTCCTGGCGGCGGCGGCGATGGGCTTTTCCAGCGTCTTCGTGCTCAGCAACGCGCTGCGGCTGCGCGGCTTCCGGCCCCCGGTTCGTCCCGATCCCGTTCCCACCCGCACGGGTGCGGCCACCCCGGCGCGCGTCTAACCTCCCGGAGCCGCACCCGCGGGTGCGGCCCACTCCGCCTCGAAAGGAGTGCCGTTCCATGGCGAAGCTGAACGTGGCCGACCTGATCCGCGACCTCCGGACGAACGCCGGACCGGACCTCTGCCGCGCAGGGTTCCTCGAACGCTCGCGTAGGCGCGCCGCCTACCCGGGCGAGCAGGGCCTCCCGCTCCTCGGGGTGGGCAGTTCCTGTGGCAAGCCCGCCTTCGCCCTGCCCTACCCGCTCACCTGGACGGAGGAGAGCACCCTGGCCCTCGAAGCCCTCGCCCGGCGCTACCACAGCCACGTCACGTACGGTCATCTCGCCCACCTGCGGCACACCGCCACCGGCAAGGAACTTGCGGCCATCCAGGACTGGACCCCCTTCGGGGTGGTGTACCTGCGCGCCGAATACGATCATGCCGCCGAGCTGCTGCGCGACCTCGTCGACACCCTCAAACCTCAAGACGCCCCTAGCGGGCAGGAAAGGACCACCCCGTGACCAAACTCTCCATCGGCCCCTGGATCGCCGCCCAGAAACTTCCCAGCCCGGGGCTTGCCCGCGACCGCGCCGCCTTCCTCGAGCGCGTCAAGGTGCGCGCCGAGTCGCCGAGCGTCGCCGGTTTCCCTCTGCTGGGCACCGGCGGTTCCTGCGGCAAGCCCGCCTTCGCCCTGCCGTACCGGGTGACCTGGGACGAGGAGAACACCCTCGTGCTCGAGGAGGTGGCGCGCGAGTTCGGCTGCTTCGTGGAGTACGGCGTGTACCCGCACCTCAAGCTCGAGGACGGCGGGCAGGAGGTCGCGGCGGTGCAGGACTGGAGCACCTTCGGTACCGTGTACCTGCGGCCCGGCTACGAGCAGGCCGAGGAGCTGCTCGTGCGCCTCGCCGAAGTGCTCGCGCCCCGACACGCGTTGGCCTGAGGCGCGGACGCCCAGGCACAGGCGGCCCTTTACGACGAGGGGCCGCCTGTTGGGTTATGGACGGTGGGCCCCGCTCCCCCGCCCTGCCGCCCGGGCTCGGTGCTTACCACGGACAGGTACGCGCGCAGCACCCGGCGCGCTTCGAACGTCACGTCGCTCGCGGTGTCCTCGCTCGTCGAGGCCAGGTGAACGAGGGCGTGCGTGACCTCAACGCACACGGCGGCGACGACCTCAAGTTGCCCGGCCGGCAGGTGTGGGACACGGGATGTCAGCAGCGCGAGCACGCGCCGCGCGACCTGCGCGTTGAAGTGCCGCTCGGCCCGCACAAATTCGGGTGAAGTGTAGGCGTGTGCGAGCACCCGAAACAACCCGGGGTGCTGGCGGTCCATCACGGCCAACGCCTCGAAAAAGGCGTTGATCCACTCCTCGGTGGAGCGGCGGCCCTCATCCGCCGTGAGCGCCCCGTCCAGCCAGGCGAAGAAGCTGGCGTCGAAACGCTCGCTCAGCGCGTACAGAATGGCTTCCTTGTTCGGAAAAAATTGGTAGAGCGAGCCGACCGACACGTCCGCCTGTTCGGCAATGGCCGTGGTGGTCGCGGCGCCGTAGCCGCGCTGCGCGAAAACGTGAATGGCGGCGTCGAGGATTCTGGCGACGCGACGCTGGCTGCGGATCTGTCGCGGTGTGCGACGGGGTTGGATGGCACCGGTGTGGGTCATGGTGAGCGCCTCGAAACGCGAATTGAAAACGTGAAGCAAGCTTCGCATATTGAGAGAAGCCCCGGGCCAGCCGGGGCCGGGGTTCAAGCCAAGGAGTTGTCATGACCACCCAGCGCTCACCCGCCACCTTCCCTCCGACCGATGCCCGGCGCCATCCGCGCTTCGACTGGGCGGTCGTCGCCCTCGCCAGCCTGATGCTGTTCGGCGTTCACCTCGACGCCTGGGCGCACCACCGCTTCGCCCTCGAGACCTTCTTCACGCCCTGGCACGGCCTGCTGTACAGCGGGTACGCCCTGCTGGCCCTGCTCCTCGTCGTCCGGGCGTGGCGAGGCGGGGGGGTGCGCCCGGGCACTATGCCCGCCGGGTACGAATGGTCCCTGGTCGGCGCGGGGCTCTTCGCCCTGGGCGGCCTGGGCGACCTCCTCTGGCACACCCTGTTCGGCATCGAGGTGGACGTCGAGGCGCTGCTCAGTCCGCCGCACCTGCTGCTGGCCCTGGGCGCCGGGCTGATGGTCACGGGACCGCTACGGGCGGCTCTCGCCCGCAGCGAGACGCGGGCCCCGTGGCCTGCCCTCGCGTCCCTGGCGCTGCTGCTGTCCCTCCTGACCTTTTTCACCACCTACGCCAACCCGCTCGCCGAGGCGGGGGAGCTGATGGGTGACCTCGGGCCGGCCCTCGGTGTGGCGGGCGTGCTGGTGCAGGCCGCCCTGCTGAGCGGCGTGGTGCTCTTCGCGGTTCGCCACTTCGAGCTTCCCCGGCTCGGGATCACCCTGCTGGTGACCCTGAGTTCCGCGCTGATGCTGCTCGTCCACGCCGACTACGCCCTGCTCCCCGCGCTGATCGTGACCGGCCTGCTCGCGGACGGGGGGTACGCCTGGCTGCGCCCCTCGGCGGGGCGGGCCCACGCCTTTCAGGCCTTCGCCGCCCTCGTTCCGGCCACGCTGTTTGGGCTCGTGCTGGCCACCCTCGCCCTCGGCGGCAGCCTGGTCTGGAGCGTGACGCTCACGGCCGGTGCCGTCACCCTCGCGGCCTTGGCCGGGTGGCTGCTCGGCCTCGCCTTTCTGCCCCGCAGGGAGCGCCCATGACTGGGCTCACCCTCGGCGCCTGGATCGCCTCGCAGGCTTGCCTGGCTGGTGCCCGGGCCGGGACCGTCTCGCCTTCGTGGGGCGCACCCGGGGGCAGCAACAGCCGCCGGCTTCCCCCGGTGAGCCTGGGCGGCAATTGCGGCGCACCCCGCTGCGCCCTTCCCCGCGTGCTCACTCGGACGGCAACACAAGGCGGCCGGAGAACGTGGCCGCCGAGTTCGGGTGCCTCGTCGAGCACGGCGTGCACCCGCACCCGGAGGTCCGCAAGAACGACGGGGAGGGGACGGCGGTGCAGGGCTGGACGACCTTCGCGCCCGTGTCCCCGCGGCGAGGGAACGGGCGGGCGGAGACCCTGGCGGTGCGGCTCACGGAGACCCTGACCCCGTCAGCCGCCTGAACGGTTCCAGGAGGGGCGCACGGCCAGCGACGTTGCTGACCGTGCTGTTCTTGGGAAGAGAACGCTTCATCGAGAAGTCGTATCGCGTGCCCCACAACCGGGTCGGGCGTTGTCCACACCGTTCACAATCCGGTGGGACGTTTCAGGCGGAGGCCACCCACCCCCGAAAGGTGAACCCGGTGTAGAACAGGCTGACCCTGGAGAACCCGGCGTCTCGCAGGAGAGCCTCGTCCTCCTCCGGCGTGAGGATGTGCAGGTGCGCGTCCACGGCCGCGCGGGCATGTGCCGCCTTCTGGGGCTCGACACCCGAGGCCACCAGGAAGGCGGCGTAGCGTGACAGCCAGACCTCGCGCTCGCCCTCCTCCTGCGGAAAGCTGAAGTGGCCCACCACGAACGGCGCACCCGGCTTGAGGCGGCGGCGGACTTCGGCCACCGTGCGTCGCCGTTCCTCCCGACTCAGAAAATGCAGGGTCAGGAGACACGTGGCGGCCTCGAAGGGCCCTGGAGGGGCATCGTCGACATAGCCGTGGTGCAGCCGCGCCCGCGGCGCCAGGGGGCCGAGCGTCTGTTCGGCGAGCCTCAGCATCTCGCTGGAGGGGTCCACGCCGTCGAAGGTCCAACCCGGGTGGGCCTGAGCCAGGGCGTTCAGCTCCAAGCCACCCCCGGCACCGAGCACGAGCACCCGGGCCTCCTCCGGGACGTGCTCGGCGAGCAGGAGCGTCGTCATGGTCAGCAGGCTGTGATAGCCGGGGACGTTGCGTGGTGGGCCTTCGGCGTAGCGGGCCACGGCCTCGGGGGTAGAGAATGCGGCCAACGGGGTGGTGCGCTCAGTCATGGTCGTTCCAGTGTGCCCTGGACGGCGGGGGGCGGAGTCACTTGACCATTGATGTCCCTGGCTTCACGCACCCAAGGAACCTCACGGGCCAGCGCACAGGTGACCCTGGTGACAGGATCGAACTGCTGGCAGGAGATCCTGGGAAACACGAGCGTTCTGCCGTGCCGGGTCTGCGAAGATTCCCGATGTTCCGGAGTTCGCCGCTGGAACCAGTTCGCGTCATGAACTCTGGCTGGCGTGTCGCAGATGCGTCCAGGACGATCCGTTACCCTCTCAGGGGCCGTGTACGCCTGGGCTCCAGCGACCCCGCTTTCCGGGACAGTTCTCCTCGTTGACAGGGCACGTTGAGGGGAGAACGCACAGAACCCTGCCCCCACTCCACCCCGTCCACGGCGGGGTGGCAGATCTTCACCCGGAGGACGCTCCATGACGACGTGGATTGATTTTCAAGATGGCCTGGCGGGCGCCATTTTCGTCGTTCGACCTGTCGTGTGGGGTCGCCGCCACACAGCTCTATCCCGAGAACGCCGACCGGTTCCTGCGCCTCGAAGCGCTTGCACAAGCCGCTCTGTCCCTGCCGGGGACGGCGGGTGGGCGCAGCCCCTCGGTGGACGAGTTTCGCCGGCTCGCCGACAGGGCCGGCGCGGTCTCGGGCTTTTCCATGATGGAGGACCCCTCGGACAACGCCTTTACCGAACACCTGATCGTGGAGGCCGGGGATTTCGTGGTGTTTCCCGGCATCGAGGAGGAGGCCGTCCACAGCGTGGAGCAACTGCTCGCGGCGGCGCTGACGCTGCTGCGGCGCGGAGCCGGGACGCCCGAACTCGGCCCTGTGGTCCGCTCGTGCGTGGCACTCCTCGCGTTGAGCAGGGAGGTGAACCGCCGCCGGGGTCAAGCCCCTGTGCCGGGTGAGCCCTCATCCAGCGTGTTCCTTCCGGAGGACGGCAGTTTCGAAGTCCTGAAGGCCGCCGTCACGTACACGGAGCGGGACCTGGCCGGCGTCCTCGCGGCCCTGGGGTTGCGCGTGAGCGACCTCGCGCCATTCGTCCTGCACCCGGCGGGCGGTCCGGTGGGTGCACCGGCGCTGGACGGTGGTCCGCTCGCCCGCCGGCCCCTGGTGATCATCGAGGACAGGTACGTCTTCTTTCCGGTCGGGCACGTGCTGAGGGCGGTGCGCCACCTGTTGCTGACCCCCAGCACCTTCACGGCGGCGCTCGAGACGGCGTACCACGACCTCGCCTGGCAGGGGGTGCGGCTCTCGCTGCGCCGCATGGGTCTCCTCGATCCCCTGGCGGCGTTCGCGGGCGTCGACCTGCCGCTCGTGCGCACCCGCGCCTTCCAAGTTGAGGGTGACAAGGTGTTGCACCTCGCGCTGGTCGGCGATCCTTTCCGCAACTACCGCCCGGATGACCGGTTCGAGCCCTCGGACCTGAGTGAGTTGCAACCGCACCTCGACGGGAGCTACGCCGCCCTGGAGGCCCTTTACCACGCCCTCCCCGAGGAGGAGCGGCCACAGGTCTTCTCGCTGGTCGTCTTCGAGGGTCTGGGCAACGCAACCCTGTTGCCCAGCCTCAGTGTCGAGACCCCATACGCCCTGAGTGTGGGGGTGTCCGATCTGGAAGTGATGTCGTACGACTTCGAGCGCGACCCGCTCGGCCTGCTGTACTTCGCGCAGGCGGTAGGCGACCTGTACCGCCGGCAGCGGGTAGGCATGGTGGGCACCCTCGACCTGTTCGACGCCTACCGCCGTCACGGGCGAAGCTTCTACCTCTCGGACCAGGCACCTCCGGCGGCGCTCTTCCTGATGCCGGGGGGCGCGGGGAACGTCCGGCGCGAGCGGCGGGCCGAACTCGCCGCCCATGGCGCGCCCTACGGCGGCGCCCTCACCAAGGTCACGAACGTCCACCGCGAC
The DNA here is from genome assembly GCF_002869765.1 of Deinococcus planocerae. NCBI lineage: Bacteria > Thermotogati > Deinococcota > Deinococci > Deinococcales > Deinococcaceae > Deinococcus > Deinococcus planocerae. The sequence goes on from NZ_PNOR01000002.1 coordinate 151,629, forward strand.
CCCAGCATCGCCCTGTTCCACTCCCTGGACCTGCTGCGTGGCGGCCTGATCAACTGGCTCGCCGAGGGCGACGCGCTCCACCTCTGGGTGGTGGCCCAGTACGACGAGACGGTGGACCTAAATCTCCCCCTCGTCGCCGAGACGGCCGCGTTCTGGCTGTGGCAGCTGCTGCCCCACCTGGAGGCGGACCTGGGGCAGGCCGAACCCTTCCTGCTGCGGGTCGTCATTGTGGCCGTTCCCGCGTTGCCCCCTGCTTCCCACGCGCCCCTGCCTGGACTGCGCGTCCTGGCCGACCCTCAGGACCGCACCGTGGTGGTGCAGGTGGACGAGACCTTCATGGCCAACTTCACCACGCCGGACAACCTGCCCGAGCGCATCTGGATGCGCGCCGTGCTCGGTGCCCTGACGCAGGTCCTGGCCGCCCACGGGCGCCTCGCCGCCACACCCCCTGACCTGGACGCCGCCATCGCCAGCGCGATGGCGGACCCGGCGAAGAAGAAGATCAGCGTGCTGCCGGGCGGAACGACCCTGCTGTACGGCGGTGGCCTGCCCCGCGCCCGGGTCCTGCAAGACCACCAGGAGAGCCGGGCGCTGGACGTGCTGGCCGACGCGCTGAGTCCCGAATTCCCGGTGGGCACCCTGCGAGCGGGCGGGGACGCTCCCGCTCTCCTCAACGCCGCCGTGGTGCGGCTGTACGGCGAGTTCGTCCGCTTGGCGGGAACGCTCGACGGCCCCCAGGCGATCCCGTTCTTCGTGCGGCAACACGAGGCGACCATTCAGCAGACGGCGCACCGGCAGTTCACGTTCGACTTCACCCGCCGTTGCTACCTGGGTCATCCGGTGACGGAGCGGGTGTTGCGTGAACAGTACGGGCGCAACAACCGCACGGCCATCGCGTCGCGTTTCGTGATCGAGTACCTGGCGGCGCAGCCGCCGCAGGGCCGGGCGGCGCCGACCCTGGAACTGTACGACCGGCTGATCGCGCTCGCCGCCCTGATCCACGGCTTCGGCACAAACAGCGACCTCGCATACCACCGCCTGGCGCACGTCTCCGCTGAGATCCTGCCGTCCGGGCGACTCGCCTCCGAGCGGGGCGCGTACGAGCCCGCGCGCGCGGCGTTTGAGGCGAACATGTTCGGTGACGTCACCCGGGAGTCCCTGAGCCTGGCCCGCGCGTACCTGGGCGGCCCAGCGCCCCAGGATCACCTTCCCGACCGCAGCGAGCTGGACGCGGCCTTTCAAAGCGAAACCGGCTGGACGCTGGGCGACACGCTGACCTTCCTGGACGCCGTCAGTGCCCTGCCGGGAGAAGAGGGTGTCCTCCCCCGGCAGATGCCCCTGGCCGACTTCGTCCGGGCCGTCGCCCGGGAGCTGGGCTGGGACGAGGGGAAGGTGCGCGCGCTCCTCGACCTGTTCAGCCTGACGCCGCGCCCGAACTTCCTGCGCCCACCCTCCCCCTGGCGCCGCGAGGACGTCGAGCCGTGGCGCTTCAACCGGCGGCTATCGTACCTGCGCCGCCCGCTCCTCCTGTTGGGCGGCGAGACCTCCAGGGTGGTGTGGGGTCCACGGGCGGTGGAGTCCGCCTCGCACTACCTGCTGGACCTGCTGCAAAGTGGGCGGTTCAGGGCGAATAGCACCCCGCTGCGTCAACTGCTCGGGGAGGTCAACCGGCGTCGGGGCCAGGCCTTCAACCGGGAGGTCGCCGCGTTCCTGCGCACGCTGGGGTTCCGGCACGTCCAGGAGCAGGCGAAGGTATTCGGCCCCGTGCGCATGCGGGACGAGCAAGGCCTCGACCTGGGAGACCTCGACGTCCTCGTGCTGGACGAGAGGCGGCGTCGTATCTACTGCGTGGAGTGTAAGAACTTTGGGGTGGCGCGGACGGCCGCCGAGATCCACGCCCTGTTCGAGCAACTGGAGCGCGGGACGGCCACAGAAAAACCCATCGTGGTGCGGCACGGGCGCCGGGTCGACCACGTGCGGCGCCACCTCCCGGACATCCTCCACCACTTCGGACTCACGCCGGAGGGGTGGGAGGTCGAAGGGTTCATCGTCTTCAACCGCGACTCGGTCGCCTACTACCTCTCGTCGGCACCCCTACCCGTCCTGTCGTTCGAGCAGTTCGCGCTCCACATGCGGCGGCTGGTCAGCTTTGAGGGGCCGATGACGGCGGGGACACTTTCAGGACCGCTTCAAACGAAGTGACGGGCCCGGACGGAGCTCGGTTTCCGCACTGGGGGCGGGGCACGACCTCGTGAAGGACAAGTCGGTCACGGCCGGGGGACCCGGCCGTCCTCAGTCCAGACTCAACGGGTCGACGGGCACCCCCTGGACCGTCACCCGGTAATCCAGGTGAGGTCCCGTGCTGTTGCCGGTACTGCCCACGCGCGCGATGACCTGCCCGGCCTCCACGCGCGCTCCCACCTGGGCCAGGTTCTCGCTGTTGTGGCTGTAGCGGGTCAACATGCCGTCACCGTGGTCGACGACGACGGTCCAGCCCCACCCGCTCTGGGCGTCGAAACGGGACTCGGTCACCACCCCTGGCCGGGCGGCCCGGACAGGCGTGCCCACGGGCGCCGCCAGGTCCACGCTCGGGTGGCGTTCGAGAAAGGGGGTGGTGACGCGGCCCTGCACCGGCAGCACGGGCGTCACCCGAATGGACGCCGCACGCACCGTGGGGGTGCTCGTCTGGCGCGTGATCGTCCGCTGCGAGGGCAGGGTGAGGCGCTGTCCGACGAGCAGCGGGCGCCTGGGATCGAGCCCCGGGTTGGCCGCGAGCAGCGCCGTGAGCGTCGTGCCCTGGCGCCGCGCGATCAGGGAGAGCGTGTCGCCCCGCCGCACGGTCCACGCGTGCGGGGGCGGAGCGGACGGCAGGTTCAGGCGCGCCCCCGCGATCAGGGCCCCCGTCCGCAGCGTGGGGTTGGCCTGGACCAGGGCTTGCTCGGTGGTGCCGTGCCGCACCGCGAGTCGGGTCAGGGTGTCGCCCGGTTGCACCGTAACGGTCGCCGCCAGTGCGGAGCCGGGCCACAGCAGGGCGAGGGTCAAAAGTAATTTTGGTCGCATGAACGGGGGCAGCTTGCCCCAGTCCTGTAAAGATCATGTAAAGGCTGGTCGGAAAGAACCTTTTGCAGGCGAAGGTCACCCGTTGCCCACGAACGAAAAGCGCGTGCCCTGCTGCAAGGGCACGCGCCTGAACAAGAGAACGTTACGCGCCGCGCTTGTTCAACCACAGGCGGAAGTCGTACATCTCTCCGGCCTGCGCCGTGACGATGTCCCGCGCCAGCTTGAGGACGCGGGCGTCGCTGCTCTTCTCCAGCGCCAGCTGCGCCATGTCGATGGCCGAGGAGTGGTGGGGCAGCATGCCCTGCACGAAGCCCACGTCCGGGTTCCTGGCCTTTTTCACCGCGTCGGCCATGCCGCTCATGCCGCTCTTCATCATGTTGGCCATGCTCGCGTCGCTGCCCCCGTAGGCCTTCAGCAGCGTGTTCATCTGCGCGATCTCACGGTTCTGGTCCTTGATGATGGTGTTCGCCCAGGTCTTCACCGTGGCGTCCTTGCTCAGCGGCAGGACGGCCCGGGACATGTCCACGGCCGCCTGGTGGTGCGGGATCATCATGCTGAGGAACGCGCGGTCGAACGCCTTGCCCTGGAGCTTCTCGAGGCCGCTCATGTCCATCTGCATGGTCATCCCGGACATGCTGCCGCCGGACATCTGGCTGTGGTCCATGCCGCCCATGCTGCCCTGGGCAAGGGCGATTCCGGTTAACAGGGCGGCCGTGCCGCCGATCAAAAGAGAATTCCGCTTCACGACTACAGGCTAGAGCGGGTGTGTAAATTTCGTGTAAAGCGCGTCCAGGTAAGGAAAACCTAAGGTTCAGGTTGGTGCGAATAAACCCCCGAACGGGGGTGACAGCATTCCCGGTCTGGGTTGTTCCTGAGTCGATGCGAGCCTGACCTGGGGTGACAGGCTTTAGTGGGCAGAAGTGAGGCTTCCGCCCCAGCTTTACACGAGCTTTACAGGTCCTGCGTAGCGTCTGAGGACCGCTGGGCTGGCCCCGGCGACGGAGGTGGCATGGACCCAGTATTCCTCAAGATCGGCAGCTTCACGATTGCCTGGTACGGCGTGCTGATCACGCTCGGCATCGTCCTCGGCGTGTGGGTGGGCACGCGAATGGCCCGGCAGCGCGGCCTGAACGTGAACCTCTTCAACGACATGATCCTGTGGATGATCGTCTGGGGCCTCGTCGGCGCCCGGCTCGTCTTCGTGCTGACCTCATGGGGGCAGTTCGCGGGAACTCCCTTTCCGCGCATTCTCCTCGACATCGTCAACTTGCGGGCGGGCGGCATCTCCATCCACGGCGGCCTGATCGGCGGCATCCTGGTCCTGATCTACTACACCCGGCGGTACCGGCTCAATTTCTACGAGTACGCCGACCTGTGCGTGCCGGGGGTGGCCTTCGGCATCATCGGCGGGCGCATCGGCAACATCATGAACGGGACGGACACGGTCGGGCGGGTCACGGGCTGGCCTATCGGCTACCGCTGGCCCGACTCGGCGCGCGCCTTCCACGACGGCATGTGCGTGCGTAACCCCAACTCCGACATGGACCTCTCGCGCTACTGCCAGGAGATCGGCGGGCAGCTCGTGATGACGGCGCCCGTCCACTTCACCCAGCTTTACGGGGTGATCATCGGGATCATCCTCTCGGTCGCCGCCTTCTTCTGGCTGCGGTCGCGCAAGGCGGGGTGGGCCTTCTGGCAGTTCTGGCTGTGGTACTCCATCCTGCGCGCCGGGATCGAGGAGACTTTCCGCCTCAACCCCCTGCCCCTCAAGGTCTACCTCAACCAGGGGCTCCAGGCACCGGGCATCGGCCTGTTCACCGACACGCACCTGATCAGCATCCCCCTGATCATCGTCAGCATCCTGATGCTGCTGCGGATTCGCAACCGGCCGGACACGCGACCGGCTGGCCGCTTGGTCAGCCCCTCTTCCCCAACAACCAAACCCACCCCCGTGGAGCGCCCATGAACCGACCCACCTTTTCCCCCCTCCGTCCTGCCCGTGCCCGTTCGCGTCGGGTCCTGGGGTTGGCCCTGCCCGCCCTGCTCGCGGCCTGCTCCTCGCGGGACCTCGCCGGGGTGCAGAAGTCCACCTTCCAGGCCGGCGATCACCGCGAGGGCCGACTGGTGTACGCGCAGACGCCGCCCGCCGGGGGGCCCCACAACCCGTCCTGGCAGAACTGCGGCGTGTACACGTCGGCGCTGTACAACGAGTACGTCGTGCACAGCCTGGAACACGGCGCGGTGTGGATCACGTACGGGCCGACCCTGTCCCCGGAGGACGTCCGAACCCTGGCGGGTCTGGCCCAGGGCCGCACGCACGTCCTCGTCTCCCCGAACGGGCAGCAGACCGCGCCGGTCGTCTTGACCGCGTGAGGCGCGCAGCTCCCGGTGGACGGGGTCGGCGACGCCCGCATCCGGGCCTTCCTCGACAAGTACGAGCAGGGACCGACCACACCCGAGCGCGGGGCCGCCTGCACCGGCGGCTACTCGGGCACCCTGTGAAGGCGCCCGGGGGCCAGGGGGACACATGGCCACGGTGCTGATCGTGGACGACGACCCGGCGATCCTGGAGGTGCTCACGGCCTACCTGGTGGCGGAGGGCCACAGCGTGGAGACCGAGGACGACGGGCTGGCGGCGCTGCCCCGGCTCGCCCGCGCCGACGTCGCCATCCTCGACTGGATGCTGCCCGGCATGACCGGCGTGGAACTCACCGCCCACGCCCGGCGGGAGCACCCCCAACTGCCGGTCCTGCTCCTGACCGCCCGGGGCGAGGAGGAGGACCGTCTCAGGGGCCTGAACGCCGGGGCGGACGATTACGTCGTCAAGCCCTTCAGCCCCCGCGAGGTGGTGGCCCGCGTCCGCGCCCTGCTGCGCCGGGTCGGGGTGCAGGACCGCATCGAGGCCGGGCCGCTGGTGATGAACCTCAGGAGCCGCGCCGTCACGCTGCACGGCCAGCCGCTGGCGCTCTCCCGCACCGAGTTCGACCTGCTCGCCACCCTGGCGCAGCACCCGGGGCTGGTCTGGTCCCGCGAGCGGCTGATGGAGCGGGTGTGGGGCCCCGACTACCCGGGCGTGACGCGGGTGGTGGACGTGCACATCACCGCCGTGCGCCGCAAGCTGGGGGACGACGCGGACGCGCCCACCTTCATCGAGACGGTGCGCGGGCTGGGGTACCGTTTCCGGGAGGACTGACATGCGCCTGTTTCCCCGCCTGCTGCTCAACCACCTGATGTGCGTCGCGGTGACCGCCGCCGTGCTGCTCCTGGCGGCCGAGGTGACCGCCCAGCCCTTTATCCGGCACCACGTGGAGCAGATGGTCGACCTGATTGGGCCGCGGGGGACCAGCCTGCGCGGGGACCTGACCCACGGCATGCGCGATACCCTGACGCGCGCCCTGCTCGCGGCCCTGCCGCTGGCCCTGCTGGTCGCGACCGGGATCGCCTGGGCCTCCGCCCGGCGGGTCACCGCGTCGGTGCGCGCCTTGCAGTCGGGCAGCGGCGCCATCGCCAGCGGGGAGTACGCCCGGCGGCTGCCGGAGGCCGGGCAGGACGAACTCGCCGACCTCGCGCGCAGCTTCAACCGCATGGCGGGCACCCTGGAACGGGTCGAGCAGACGCGGGTCGAGCTGATCGGGAACGTCGCCCACGAGCTGCGCACCCCCGTCAGCGCCGTGCGCGGCTACGCCGAGGCGGCCCAGGACGGCGTCCTGCCCGCCGGACAGGCCCTTGCCGCCATCGCGCGGGAGGTGGCGGGGATGGAGCGGCTGGTGCAGGACCTCAGCCTGGTGAGCCGGGTGGAGGCCGGTCGGGTGGAGCTGAAGGTGGGCGACGTGCCCCTGGCCGAACTCTTCTCCCAGGCCCAGGACCGCTTCGCGCTGGCCTTTGAGGACCGTGGGATCGCGTTCCAGGTGGACGTGCCCCCGGGTCCCCTGACAGTCCGGGCGGACCCCGAGCGGGCGCAGCAGATCCTCGCCAACCTGTTGCGCAACGCCCTGCGGCACACCCCACCCGGCGGAACGGTGCGGGTGTCCGCCCAGGCCGAGGCGACGACGGTCGCCGTGTCCGTCGCCGACACGGGCGGCGGCATCGCCCCGGAGCACCTGGAGCGGGTGTTCGAACGCTTTTTCCGGGCGGACCCGGCCCGGACCCCGGGCGAGGGGAGCGGGGTGGGCCTGACCATCGCCCGGGGGCTCGCCCGGGCGATGGGGGGGGAGTTGGGCGTGCGCTCGGGACCCGGACAGGGCAGCACCTTCACCTGGACGGTGCGTCGGGCCTGACCGTGGCCCCCACCCTCAGCGGTCGAGGTACTTCTCGGCCGTCTTCAGCGCCGTCAGCGCCTCGTCCCGGGAGTATCCGCCCTCCATCAGGCGGCGCACGCTGGCCTCCCGCCGAACCGTGAGTGCCTCGGAGGGCTCCGAGGACTCGCTGGCGCTCACGTCCCGAAAGGGCTGTCGTTCGGTGACCGCTTGGTGGCTTTCCAGGTCCTTCACGAGGACGACGTGGTCGCCCTGCCACCGCAGCTCACCGACGTCCGCGAAGCTCAGGGACCGCCCCGCTTGCAACTCCTCCACGAACTCCTGGGCGTACCGGCGGGCGGTGGTCTCCTGAACGCCGGAGGTCTCCAGCTTCTCCTCCAGCGTGTGGAAGGCCTGGTCAAGGGTCAAGGTTTCGGTCACGTGACACCTCCATACGCCCGCAGCACCCTCTGGAGAGCGTGGTTCAGCATAGCAAAGTCGTCCTCCGGCCATTGCTGTGGGGGCCGCCGCCCGGCCAGCCGGGTGATGTCCATGTTCAGCGGGGACTCCGGCGCGCCGCTCACGGCGTACTGGGCGAAGGCGCGGGCGAAGATCTCCTTGGGTTTGAGCAGGTACGCCGCCAGGAGTTCGGTGTCGAGGTCCTCGCGACGTGCGGCCTGCAGGAGCTGCCACGTGGTGGACTCCTGGACGGCGGTGTCGAAGGCGGTCCACGCCCCAGCCTGGGCCGGGGTCCGGTTCGCGCCCTCGCTCGCCCAGCCCTGCTCGGCCCCGAGGACGCAGTAGTCGAGGGCGTGGCCCACCTCGTGCAGCAGGGTCAGCCCGGGAAAGAGTTTGGCGTCCGCCACCCGGGCGCCGAGGTGCGCGGCCCCGGCCTCGAACACGCCGTTCTCGTCACTCAGCGGCTCGGTGCGCACCCCGATGGCGGGCACCGCGGGCACGGGGTCGGGCACGCGCGCGAGCACCCGGTGCGCCTCCCCCAGCGCCTCCAGACGCGGGTGCCGGGGAGGCACGAGCAGCGGGAAGAGGGTCACGATGGGTACGGACGTCATGCCGTGGGCGTGACCTCCAGCGTCACGGTATGGGTGTCGACGCTCCTGGCCCCCACCTTGAGGATGAAGTTGAACTTGCCCTCGCTCGTCAGCTCGAACCTGAATTCGATCTTCGCGCTGGCCTCGAAGGACGCCTCCAGCCCGGCCAGGGCTTGCAGGCCCGTCCGGACGATGCGGGTGGCCTCTTTGAGATGGGCGGGCAGCGCGTCGAAGTGAGGCGCGGCCCCCCGGCGTTTGAGGACGAAGGTCAGGCGCTGCGTGTCGGCGCGGGTCATGTCCCCGGTAAGAAAGTCCTTGGGCACCAGTTTCGTGACCGGCTCCGGCACGCCCGCACCCCCGGAGCGTGACGTCACCGCCAACAGGTCCACCGTGACGCTGACCACCCGCAGCCCGGTGTCATTCTCCGCCAGCGCGACGATGGTCTGCAGGTCGGCCAGCACGGTCTGGGCCCGCAGCGAATCCGGGAGGGTCATGGGGCGCTCCATTCTGGACAAAGGGTCATCTTGCGTGACTGTAGCGGCCCCCGGGTACCGCGTGGGAGGCCTCACCGCCGGGGTGTCGAGGACGGCTGCTCCCCCGCGCTTTTGCCGTTTCCTTACACTCGCCCCCTACACTGCCGCCATGCGCCTGCTGCTCCCCGAAGACGACCAGCGGCTGCGGGCACCGGTGGCGGCGGGCTTGCAGGAACCCGGGCACGTCGTGCAGGAGGTCACGTCGGCGGGGGAGGGCCACACCTCGGCCGCCGCGGGCGAGTCGGGCGCCCTCATCCTGAACGTGATGCCGGGGGGGAGAACAGGACGGGGGCTTCGGGGTCGCCCGGCCCCTGCGGGAGGAGGAGGGCGCCACCCCGATCCTCGTCCTGACCACACGGGCCGATGTGGATTCCCGGCTGACGGCATTGAATACCGGCGGGGACGACCACCTGAGCCTGCCCTTCGATTTGCGCGGGTGGCGCGCGCGCCTCTCGGCCCTGGTCCTCCGCTCGGCGGGGCGGCGTTGCTGGGCCACCCCGCTGCCGGGCGGCTGCCAGGTGCATGTGCTGAGGCGCCGAGTGACAGGTCCGAACGGTCCCCCTCATGCCCAGAGGGTTCGAGCTGCCCGAAGGCTTCGCCCTCCACCCGGAGCGGGCCCCCTCGCGCGAGGAGTTGCTGGGCCGGGTGTGGTCGGGCCAGCCCGAGGTGGAGAGCCGGGTGGTGGGCGTGGATGTGGGCAACCTGCGCCCCAAGCCGGGGGAGGGCGTAATCCTCACCGTGCGCGGGCACGGCGACCGCCTCGGTGAGGTGGGGCCTTGACCTTCCGCTGGCGGCTCACGCTGACCTACGCCGCCCTGCTGGGCCTCCTGCTCCTGATCGCGGGCGCCCTGAGCTACGCCGCGTTCCGCCACACGCTCTACGCCGGGCTGGACGACTCCCTGCGGGTCTACGCGCAGAAACAGGCTGAGATGGACCTGAGTGCCGGTCGGAAGTCGCCGCATAAGGAAAATCCCGCCCTGGACGCCATCAACCGCCAGCAACCCGTCCGCATGACGGTGTATGGCGCCGGGGGCCAGGAGGTGGACTGGGGGCCGTCCCGGGTGGGCTTCATTCCCGGGGCGGGAACGTTTCAGGTCGGTTCGGAGCGCGTCTTCGTGTTGAAGACCCCGGGGGGCTGGATTCAGACCTCCCAGTCGGACCAGGGGGTGCGCGCGGCGTTGGGGCAGATTCTGCGCCTGGAGCTGATGGGCGTGCCCCTGCTGCTGCTGCTGGCGCTCCTGGTCGGCTACCTCCTCGCCGACCGCGCGCTGCGGCCGGTCGATCAGGTCTCGGACCTCGCCGCCCGGATCGCCCGCAGCGGCCAGCCGGGCGAGCGGGTGCCCGTCGCCCCCGGCTCGGACGAACTGGCCCGGCTGACCCGCACCATCAACGACATGCTGGGCAAACTGGACGCGCTCCTGACCCGCGAGCGGCTCTTCGCGCATGCCAGCGCCCACGAGCTGCGCACCCCCATCAGCGTCATCCGCGCCACGGCCTCGCTGGCCCTGGAACGGGAGCGGTCTCCCGAGGCGTACCGCGAGGCCCTCGCCCAGGTGCGGGACGTCAGCGAGGACATGAGCGCCCTGACCCACCGGCTGATGGAGCTGGCCCGGGCCACCCGACCTCCCGGGGGCCACGTGGTGAACCTGGCGGACGTCACGCTGATGGCGACCGAACTCCACGCCACGGACGCCCAGAAGAAACACATGTCCCTGGAGGTGACGCTGAACGACGCCTCCACCACGGGGGACCTGGGCGCGCTGGTGCTGGCGGCGGGGAACCTGATCCAAAACGCCATCCAGTACGGCCCGCCGGGTTCGGCGGTCCACGTCTCCTGCGGGGCCGACGACGAGGTTGCCCGCCTGACCGTGCAGGACATGGGTCCAGGGATTCCGCAGGAAGAAATGCTGCGTCTGACGCAGCCCTTCCAGCGGGGGCAGGGGACGCAGAACCTCGGCGGCGCAGGGTTGGGGCTGGCCCTGGTCCAGGTCATTGTGGAGGCACATGGAGGCGGCCTGGAGTTGGCGAACCGTGCTGAAGGCGGCTTGCGCGCGGAACTGGTGTTCCCCCGGCGCGCGTGAGCCCACCCGGCCTGGGGCAGGCTGATTCCGGGCGGGCCGGGGTCCGCTGATGGCAGCGGGGGCCGGCGTGCTGGTCGGTGGGTTCCGGCTCTGGCGGCGGGCCTCCACCCTGTTGGCGCCTCAGGGTGCCCCTGCCTCCGGCCCGCCCGGGCGCCCCCCACGTCTCCGGGCCAGCAGGGGGAGCAGCGCCAGCAGCGCCACCCCGCTCCCCCAGCTCACCCAGTCGCCGTACCGGACGGAGGGCGTGCGGGCCGAGGAGACGCCAAAGGCGACCCGGTAGGCGCCCCGCTCTCCCCGGGGGGCGCGGAACTGGACCCGGCCCCAGGGGTCCACGACGGCGCTCACCCCGTCGTTCCCGGCCCGCAGCAGGAACCGCCGCGTCTCGATGGCGCGCAGGCGGCCCATCTGGAAGTGCTGCTCCGCCCCCGCTCCCCGGCCGAACCACGCGTCGTTGGAGATCACGACGAGCAGGTTCGCCCCCGCCCGCACGGCCTGCCGGCTCAGCGGCCCGAACACCGACTCGTAACAGATGCTGACGCCCGCCCGCAGGTCCCGCAGGGGCAGCACGTTCAGCAGCCTCCCGGGCGTCAGGCTGGTCAACCCGGCCATTCCCAGGCTCCGGAGCACCGGCGCGTAGAGGAAGCCCAGCACCCCTGAGAAGGGCAGGCTCTCCCCGAACGGTACCAGCACGCGTTTGTCCTGTCGGCCCGTGACTCCCCCGTCCACCCCGTAGGCGCTGTTGCGCGCCTGGCCCGGCACGTCGCCCGGAGCGCCCACCAGCAGGGGCACCCCCAGTCCCCGCAGGGCGGGCAGCACCCCCGGGTCGGAGGCGGGCAGCGGGCTGGCCGTCTCGGGCCACACCACCAGGTCCGCCGACCCCGAGCGCAGGGCGCCCCGCGTCAGGTCGAGGTAGACCCCCAGCTCGTCCAGGGTGCGCCCCCGGGCCTTGAGCCGCGGGTCGATGGCCCCCTGCACGAGCACGGCCGTGCGGGGGGCGGGGGGCACGGGGGGTGTGACCTGCCGTCCCCACAGCAGGCCCGCGCCCCAGACGGCCAGCAGCGCCAGGAGGGCCGGGGGCCGCCTGCCCCAGCCGGCCAGGACGCTGGCGGTCCCGGTCACCAGCAGGGTCAGCAGCGCGACCCCGCCGACGCTGGCAAGCTGGGCCAGCGGGGTCTGGGTCAGGGCGTACCCGGGCGCGCCCCAGGGAAACGCCAGGGGACCCCGGGCGCGCAGCGCCTCGAGGAGCACCCAGGCGAAGGGCAGGGCGAGCAGGGTGCGGGGTCCGAAGGCCGCCCGGGTGAGGGCCAGGGGCGCGGCCCAGGTCAGCGCCGCGGCGGGCAGGACCAGCACGGTGAGCAGGCCGCCGAGCGGCCCCAGCACGTCCGCCATGCTGGCGGGGAGCCAGGCGAGGTGCACACTGAAAAAAGCCAGGGCGAACACGAAGGCGTGCCCGAGGGCCCCGCGCCCCCCTGTGCTGCGGGCGAGGCGGCGGTGCAACGCGGCCAGCGGCAGCGGGGCGAGCACGGCCAGCGGTGATGGCAGGAACAGCAGGCCCAGCAGCAGGCCGCCCAGGGCGTCCCCCGGCCAGGCTGGCAGGAGCGGCGGGTTGAGGCGGGTCCGCCAGGCGCGGAAGGTGACGTGGTCGTCCACGCGCCGCACGCTACGGGAGCCGTGTTCAGGTGCGGTAAAGCTTTACACGACGCAAACACACCCCGCTTAAGCTCGCGGTGGAGGACCCCGACATGCCGACCTTTCCCTGTCCGCCCGCCCCCCGGCCTTCCGCGCCGCCGAGGTCCACGTGACGCCCCCACGCCCCCGCCGGAGACGTGGGGGGGCCTGGCTGGCGGCGGCCCTGGTGCTCGCCGCCGTGCTGGGGGCCGCCTGGCTCGCCCAGTCGCTGTCCGACCGGGGCCTCACCGGCAATCCGGCCATGAACCCCGCGATGCCGAGCATGCCCGGCATGGACCACGAGAACATGCCCGGCATGGACGGCGCCCCACCCACCACCCCCTGAGGCGCGTGGCCCCCCGACCGGGTGGCCCTCCCTGCCCCGCTGGAGAAAGACCTTTCCCCTGTGCCCCACCCCTTGTTTCGCGCAAGTGATTTCCACCTGAGGCGCCGCACGGCCAGCCTCGCCTTCGCCGCCCTGCTGGCCTTCGCCTTGCTCGCGGTGGCCCTGGCCGGGGTCATCATGCCCGCCCGTCCCGCGCCTGTCCCGGTGGCGCTGCCCCTCCGGGGGGACCTGCGCAGCGCCGACGGCCGGGTGCTGGCCGGGGGTGACCTGCCCCGGCGCGTCTACCCGCTGGGGACCCTCGCCGCGCCGGTGGTCGGCTTCGTCGGCGCCTCGGGCGGCCTCGAGGGGCTCGAGCGGGTGCAAGACGCCCGACTGCGGCGCGGCGAGGACCTGACCCTCACCCTGGACACCCGCGTGCAGGCGGCGGTCGAGGGCGCCCTCACCGACGCGCTGGAGCGCACCGAGGCCGAGTACGCCTCCGCCGTCGTCATGGACACCCGCTCGGGCAACCTGCATGCCGTGGCGTCGGTGCCCGGCTTCGACGCGAACGCCTGGCGCGCGGTGCCGCCGGGCCGCTGGCGCAACCGGGCCGCCCTCGACGAGTACGAGCCGGGCAGCGTCGTCAAGGCTCTCACCGTCGCCGCGCTCCTGAACGAGGGCCGCACCACGCCGGACACGAGCTACGACACCCCGATGTGGCGCCGCTTCGCCGGGGCGACGATCAACGACCTCGTGCCGCACCCCGCCGCCCTCAGGACCCGCGAGATTCTGCGCTACTCCAGCAACGTCGGCATGACCCGGCTGGTCGAGGGGGTGCCGCCCGAGCTGCTGCACCGTTACTTCAGCGCGTACGGCTTCGGCCAGCCGGTGCCCCTGGGGCTGCCCGCCGGAGACGGCCTGTTGCGGGACCCGGCCGACTGGAGCCCGCTGAGCCAGGCCACCATGTCCTTCGGCCAGGGCCTGACCGTCACCACCCTACAACTCGCCGCGGCCTTCAACGTGCTCGCGAACGACGGGCGGTACGTCACGCCGCGACTCCTGCTGGACGCCCCGACCACCTCCCGTCCGGTGCTGGCCCCGCAGACGGCCGCCCGCATGCGCGAACTGCTCCACCGGGTGATCGACGACGGCATCCGGACGAAGGCGGAGTTGCCCGGCTACCACGTGGGCGGCAAGACCGGCACGGCCCAGGTCGTGGTGGACGGCCGCTACAGCGCGTCCGTGTTCTCCTCCACCTTCGCGGGCTTCCTCCCGGCGGCGAGGCCGCGCTTCACGGTCGCGGTGATGGTGCGCGGCGCGAAGCGGGAGTACCAGGGGTCCCAGCTCGCCGCCCCCATCTTCCGTGAGATCAGCTCCGCCCTGCTGTCCCTCTACGCCGTGAGGCCGGAGACATCCCCCCCCGCCGCCGGGCGGTGAGCGCACGCCGCGCCACCCCGCTGTCGAAAGCTTCACGGGCCGCTCCACCCGGCGTCTGCCAAGCTGCGGACCCATGCGCGCGCTCCTCACCCTGCTGCTCTCCTGCACCAGCCTGGCCGCCGCCGTCAACGTGACGGTCCTCCCGGGCGATACGGTTCCCCGGCTCGCGGCACGATACGGCATCACCCCGCTGGACCTGCTGCTCGCCAACCCGGGCCTTCAGCCGTTGGACCTGCGCGCGGGCCTCAGCGTGGCGTTGCCCCCGGGGGCGGCGGACACGGGGCCGGACCTGCCGGTCCCGGCCGGGGAACCCGCCGTTTCCGCCCCGCAGGGCACCACGACCTGGACCGTGCGGCGGGGAGACACCCTCTCGGCGGTCGCCCGCCGGCACGGGCTGACCCTGGCCGGCCTGCTGGCTCTCAACCCACAGGTGGACCCAGGGCGTCCGCTGATAGTGGGGCGCGTGCTGGTGGTGCCGGTGGTCTCAACCCCAGCTGATGGGGTGGCCCCAGAGGCAGCGCCCAGCTTGCCTTCGTTCCTGGCCGCCTCGCCCGCGACTCCGCCCACCAGCGGCGTGCCCGGGGCAACGTCGTCTGCCTTACCCGCGCAGGTCGTCCCGGTGGTTCCCCCGCCTCCCCAGGAGCCGATATCGCCAGGGCCCACGCCTGCCTTCCCCGGACCTCCCACCCCTGTCGTCCCGGCCCCCGGGACCGAGGCCGCACCTCCCCAGGGACTGCCGGTGAGCGGTGCCCGGCTGACGAGTTCCTTTTCCCCGGCGCACCCGGGGGTCGACCTGGCCGCGCCGCGGGGGACGGCGATCCACGCGGTCGCCGCGGGTGTGGTGGTGGAGTCGCGCTTCGACGCCCGCTCGGGGTGGGGCTGGACCGTGCTGCTCGAACACGAGGGGGGCTTGCGGACGCGCTACAGCCACAACAGCGCGAACGTGGCGCAGGTCGGGGAACAGGTCCAGGCCGGGCAACTCATCGCCCGGGTCGGCAGCACCGGCCGCAGTACCGGGCCGCACGTGGACTACCGGGTGTACGTCGCGGGCGTGGCCGTCGACCCGCTGGCCCTGCCGCCGGGCCCCTCGGCCCTACGCTGACCCCCGGTCACTCCGCGTCTGCCACCGCTGCGACCCCCCGGGGTCCTGCGCGGCGGCCCTTCCCCCGTCGCTGCGGGAGTGGAAGTGCGCCCCCGGTTTCGCCAGAGTAGAAGGCGTGCCACCACACGGCGCCGGCTGAAGCCAGCTTCACCGTCTCCCCGGTGGGGTCACCCCGAGTTCACGCCGGGCCGCTCCCGCGAACCCGTGCGGGCGTGGGTGAAGGTCTCAAGTCGCGTCCAGGAGGCTGTGCAGGATGGGCCGCACGCGCCCGGCGAGCAGGTCGATGCCCAACGGCGCGATGGTGTCCTCTGCGCAAAGACGTTCGATCTCCGCGGCGCACCACGCCCGCAGCTCCTCCGATAACCTGCCGGCACGGGCCAAGAGTCGCGGTACCGTGGCGACGGCCGACGGATCACGGTCCGTCGTCAACCAGGCGGCCAAAGCCACGGCGAACGCTGGGTCGTTTCGCAAGCGCCGGATCAGCGGCGGTGTCATACTTTCAGAGGCGATCGTGGGAACGGCCGCGCAGTGCTCGAACGTGCCTTTGAGCGCCTCGATCAAGTTCTCGGGTGTGGCGTGCAGGCCCATCAAACGGAAAGTGAGCCGGTAGGACGCTTCCGCCTTGCTGGACGCGTACCAGTCGTAGGCGCGGTGAACGACAGGGCTGTCCGGCCAACCCTCCGTCAGGGCCATCAGGACGCTTTCCCGAGGGGGGTCATCGCCGAACGCCGTGGTGAGCCGGTCCAACACAGAGGCGTTGCCTCTGAAGTGCTGGCCCAGCAGCTGGGCCGCGGCAAGCGTGGTGTCGCGGTGGGCATCTGCGTCCTCAAGAGCATCCAGACAGGCCTCCAGGAGGAGCCCGCTCCCCGGCACCACACGCCCGAGGAACCGCAATATTGCTGAGGAGTTTCCCACCGCACGGTGTTGTTCGACGACCTCCAGCACCTTCCGCCTGGCCACGGGAGACTCGTCCGCGTATGCCGCGAGCACTCTCAGGAGACGGCCGTCGTGCTTTTCCTGAACTCCAAGGAGGTCTTGTCCGGTTGCCCTTTCGACATCCTCCCAATGCTGCACGACCACGGCCACGAAACGTCCGGAGACATCAAACGCCGCTTCCAACACCGGACGGATCCACTCCGAGAGTTTTCGCCCATGAACCTCGACGGTCACCGCGTCGAGTGCGCCAAGGGTAAGCAACCCGGCAATGCCCGCCTGCGCGTGGGTTCGAAACGAGATGCCCGGGGTGCTCGCGTGCCTGGTGAGTTGCTCGATGACGGGTGCCAGGTCGCGTCCTTCCGCCCGGGCGCGAAGCGCCAGGCTGATGGCGCACTGCACGCGCGTTTCTGGATCGCCTTCTTCGTGGTGCGCCTCCAGCAGGTTCAGCACTTCTTGTGCGTCCCCCCAGCGTTGCCGGAGCTTGGAGGCGATCACCAGCCGTGAGCCGGGATCAAGTGGCATGGACCTGTCCCGCACGACCTGCCGAATGGAAGCGTCGTGCCGCAGGTGATAGGCGACGTCGCCCGCCCCCTCCGCACCTTTGTCCAGAACCTGCCGGGCGTACTCCAGCATGCGCGGTTCTTGGGAGAAGAGCCGTAGCGCGTGATGGAAACCGTTGTGGGCGAGACTCTGCTGCTGACTCAAGTGCGTGAGGGCGGCATCCAGCATGGCCGGACCGTCCTCGCCCACGCCCACCTTGGCCAGTCCGCTCAACACGAAATCGGGTCGGGCGCACGCCGGGGCGCGCAGCAGGGCCAGGAGCCGCTGACGTGAGGCGTCGGCGTCGCGCAGGATGCCGGGAATGAGGAAGCCGATCCTGGCCGCCACATCGTCAGGACCATGAACCAGCGCCAGGAGTCGGGGGGCCACCTCCGGGTCGTCCATGCCCCACCCCTCCAGCAAGGCCTGGGCCGACCAATGCGGGAACCCGCTGTCGAGACTGGCGAGCAACTTCGCCTTGGCAGGGGCGGTTCGGCCAATCAGGGACGCGAAGAACAAGTCGCGATCTTCCAGATCGCCGCGTTCCAGGCGAGCGTCGATGGCCCGCACAATCGCGGGGACATCGCGGAAGTTATGGAGCAGCAGTAGCCACGCGTCGTGCGTGCCCAGGAACGGATGTTGCTCGCCGCGAATCTCCCCGGCGACGGCATCAATCACTTGAGGATCAGCAGAGAAGCCGCGCAGCAGCACCTTCCAGGCCGAGTCGCTGTCCACCCCGGCCCGGGGCCTGGCGGGCAGGCAGACGTCCCGGACCCGCGGGTGACCGGGCCACCCCTGGACCAGAACGTCGACCACCAGGTCACGGAGTTCGTAGGGCACACCGCTCGTGTGATTCAAAAAGGACAACGCGTCGTGGAGATGCGTGTCGGCGAGTCGACCTTGTTTGGCCAGGCCGAGATAGGCGAGGAGGCGGTGTTCGGGATGGGGCGAGGCGGCGTGGTGGTCAAGCAGGTCCGAAAGCTCCCCGTCCGCGGGTGACGCGAGCACGAGCGCGTGAAGGGCACCGCCTTGGGCTTCGACCGAGTGCGCCTGTTGCGCGACCCGTGTGAGACGCCCGAAGAGTCCAGGCTGCTGGCTGGCCAGGGCGGCCAGGGCCCTGGCGGCGGCGGCACGCTCCGGGGCCTCCTCCTCGTGCAAGCCCCGGAAGAGCAGGGCAATGGTGTCCTCCTCCGGGGGCCAGGTCCCCATGACCTCGATGGTGCCCGAGCGGTACCGCAGGCGCTCCGGGAACCAACGGCGAAGCCGCTCGTGCACCAGCTCGCGTACCTTGGCGGAGTGCAGGCCGTCGAGCGCGTGGCCCAGGAGCCGTTCACGCTGCGGTGCCCACGTCTCGCGCTCGATGACCGCGAGCGTGTCGCGCGCGATCTCCTGCGCGAGCGCCGGTGGAACCGGGAATTCGCCGAACGCGGCCTCCGCCAGGAGCTGGGCCAGGTGCTGCCGCTGCGCGACGGTGCCGCCCGGGGCACGCAGCACGTCCATCAGTTGCCGCACCTGCTGCGGCGGTCGCGTGAAGTGCAGCGTGCCTAGCAAGACTTCACGCCATTGGGCTTCGAAGCGGCGCGCCCGGACGACCTCCAGCTGGTCGTCCAGCCGTGAGAGGTACCCGGCGGCCAGAAACTCCTGCAGCGAACGGTGGAAGAAGCCCGCCTCGTGCGGCGACCGCCCCACGAGCAACCCCGAGTTGGTCTCACCGACGGCGACCAGGCGCGCGGCGGACGTGCTGGCCTCACGCCGCCCGAGGCCCAGGCCCACCTCATCGTCCTGAAGGTACGCGGCGATCACCTCGCTGGCGGCGTCGATGGGGATCACGCCCTCGGGGTAATCACAGTGCATCTCATACGCGAGGCGCTCGAACGCCTGCCGCGTTTCCGCCGGGGACAGGTGGCTGTCGTCGTCGCCCATCGCCGCGGCTCGCCGCCGCCGCCGGGGGTGCGCCTCCAGGAGGTGCTTGACGACTTCCTCGTACACCCGGAAGCGGCTGCGCGGCAGGGCGACCTCCGCACGGCGCAAGGCGACGAGCAGGCACAGCAGGAGCGGCACGGCCGCCAGGTGCGCGAGGTCCGGCGAGTCGCGCAGCTCCTCGAAAAAAGCCTCCACTTCCGCCGCCGCGCGCCGCGCGACCACGTCATCACCCGGGTCCTCGTCCGCATTTCTCAACTGGTGCGCGAACCAGGTCCCGGCCAGGCGGCGCTGCTGTGCCTCCGAGAGGTCGGCGATGTGACCGTCCGCCCAGCCACTCAGCTTGGCCTTGAACAGTTTGTACCCGTCCGGGCGGCTGGAGAACAGCACCGGCACCCCGCGTTGCTGCACGAACACGCGCAGTCGATCGAGCGCGAGCTCGCCGTAGTCCGAACGCACGTACTCGTCCAGGCCGTCGACGACGAGGAGCAGTCGCCCGTCGTCCAGGGCCCGGTCAATGAGCGGCGCGAGGTCCTGGGCATTGAAGGCGCGCAACCACTGCCGCATCACCTCGTGCAGGGACACGGTGTTCTCGCCTTCGAACGAGATCACGCGTGTCCAGAAGGCGAAAGGCACCCAAACGGGGAGGTGCTGACCCCACCTGCTCGCCACCTGTGCCAATTCCGGCGCGTCATCGAGCAGATCGAGGGTCACGTAACGCAGCAACGTGCTTTTCCCGGAGCCGGGACCGCCGAGGATCACCCGGGCGTCGTGCTCGGTCAGCCAGCCCTCCAGTCCCCGCCGTCGGGTGTCGGAAGAGGGACGAACGGTGCGGACCTCCCGACGGCGTCGACGCCGCGTTTCATGCTCGTGATCGGCCTCGGGTTCTTCTTCAGGGCTGGGCGGCGGTCCCACCGGAAGACTCTCCAGCGGCGCATCGAGAATGTCCGGCAGGATGAAGCGTTCGCGGAGCGACGGCGCGCGGACACGGGTGGCGTCGGTCAGGGCCACGCCGGAGTCATGTTGCTCGAACACGGACGCGTAGAACGACCGGAGCCCCTGGCGCAGCTGGAAGAAGTCGGGCGCGTCGAGACGATCCCCCAGGGCCCGCGCCGCGTCCGCGCCGCAAAAGGCCTCGACCCAGGGGCGACCGAAGAAGTCGTCCACGACCTCGGGCATCTGCTTGAGCAGGCGGTTGAGTTCGTCCGCGTCCCAGCGGAGGAGCTGGATGTGGTGGGCCTCCAGCACCCCCTGTTGTTCACGGAACATGTCGTCCCGCTGCTTCCCCCGCAGGCTTTCCATCGTGCACAGCACGAAGGCGGAGGTGCGGTCGCGCCCCACGAACCCGTCCTCCTCCAGGAACTTCTCGACGGCCGCCCGGATCTTCGCGGGGCCGAAGTCCTCGACGCGTTTGCACTGGTACACCACGTACGTTTCGCCGTCGAGTTCACGGGCGTACAGGTCGATGCCCGCCTGCGCGTCGCCCTGCTCGCCGTACAGGCGGCAGCCCTCCACCGAAGCGTCCCGCTGGGCGAGGCGTAGACAGAGCCGTTCAAAGTCCTGCCAGCTCAACTCGCGGTACGGCAACTCCTGCAGGCGCGTGTGGACGGGGGGGTTGGGGACCCGCCCGACCGGCTGAGAGAGCCGGGTGGGCAGGGGTGCGAGGGCTTGGGGCGCGGCGGGCATGGTCACGTCCTCCACGATAGCTGTCGGATAAACCCCCGGTGGAGGACTTCCACCATCGCCAGCTCACCCGGAGCGCCCAGGTCACCGTCTCGATGTGTGGTGTGGAGGGCGGCTCCAGGCACCGCTTCCGCAACAGGCGTCTTGAGGGAAGGTGCCTGAACAGGCTGAGGTCGGGTTCGTGACCTGGATCTCCGCCCTCCACCTCGCTTCGGGAAAGACTCCAGGCTAAGCGGCGCAAGACCATGCTCACCCGCGGAAGCAGCGCGGGAAGACCGGTCCGCAGTGGTCTCAACGCAGGCTCAAGCGCGGTCCCTGCTCGCCCGACGCGTTCTTTACAGGTTTTTTACAGGCCCCCGGCAAGATAAGCCATGCCGATGCGACCGCTTCCCCTGTTTTCGCTGGCTCTGTGCGCGCTCGTCGGGTCGGCGTCCGCCCTGCCCGCGAGCGTCACCCTGAAGAACATCCGCCATGAGTACCAGGGCCCGGACAACTGTGCCCCGGTGACGGCGCTGACCGTCCTCGGGTACTACGGCACCCGGGTCACCCAGGCGGGGGCGGCCCAGGCCATGAAGGACTACCGCGGGGATCCCCAGGTCACCAGCCTGGAACTCGCCGCCTACCTGGGCCGCTCCGGGCTGCGCAGCGTGATCCGCTACGCGGGGGACGCCGAGGTGCTGCGCGAACTGGTCTCCCGCGGCTTTCCGGTGGTGGTGCAGCAGCGCCTGCGCGCGGGCAGCAACGTGGCGCACTTCCGCACCGTGTACGGGTACAGCCGGGGCCGCTTCCTGGTGAGCGACCCCATCCGGGGCCCCTCGCTGAGCCTCACCACGGCGGAGGTGCAGGACCTGTGGCGGTACTACAACGGCGAGTACCTGGTCGCGTATCCGCCCGGCAAGGAGGCGCAGGTGCGGGCGGCCCTGGGCGAGGACTTCGGCGTGGCGGCCAACTGGCGGCACGCCAGACTCCACGGGGAGCAGGACGTCAAGGCGCGCCCGAACGATCCCTATGCCTGGTGGGGGCTGGCCAAGGCGAACCTCCGGCTGGGCAATGTCGCGGCGGCCTCCGGGAACTTCGACCGGGCGGTGGCGCTCGGCGTGCCGACCATGTACCTCCTGTACCGTCAGGAGGCCTTCGAGGCGTGGACCCGGGCGGGTGAGCACCGCAAGACGCTGAACCTGGCCCGGCGGGCCCTGAGGGCCTACCCGAGAAGCAAGGAACTGCTGCATTTCGAGCAGGTCGCCAGCCGCGCGCTCGGGGCGTAGGAGCGCGTCACGGCGAGGTGGGCGGAGGTCCAGGGGCAGGACGAGGACGGCACCTGCGGGACGCTGGCCGCTCCGGGTGAACGGGTGGCCTCCCTGCCCTCATGTCCGGGCGGTACAACCAGGCTGGACCGTTCACCTGCTGTTCCGGAGGAGACATGAGAATCCATACCGCCATCTGCCTCACCGTCCTGACCCTCCTCGGCGCCGCCCTCGCAGGTGGCGGCGGGCCGGTGGCCAGCATCGGCCAACCGGCCCCCAACTTCGTCCTGCACACGGTGGACGGGGAGACCGTCCGCCTCTCCGACCTGCGGGGCAAGGCGGTCATCGTGCTGTTCGGGGACGTCCACTGCACGGTCTGCCGGGCGAACGACCGGTTGTTGCGCCTGTACCAGTACCAGTACGTGGACCGTGACCTGGCGGTGCTGAGCCTGCACGCCCACGTGACCCCCAATGACCTGACCCGCTACGACGCGCAGTTCCTCTTCGGCGTGCTCACGGGGCGAGACCCGGGCGAAGTGGTTGCGCACGAGTACCGGGCCACGCTGCCGACCACGGTCTTCATCGACCGGAATGGCCGCATCCAGCGGGTCGTGCACGGCCGGCTCGACGAGCGCGAGCTGGTGCGCGACCTCCAGGCCCTGCTGTAGCCCCCACCCGGGGGACAGGAGGAGGAATGAACCCCCCGTTCCCCAGAACCCCGGCCCGGCCTCAGAACGCCGCGAAGCCGGCCCCCGACCGCGCGACGAGTGAGACGGCGTGGACCCCTTGACCGCTCCCGTGACCGGGGAGCCTGGTGATCCGCCGCGGGTGCCCGGGCAGGCGAACCGGGGCGAGACGTCGACCGGGGTGACGACCGCGCCGGACGCGCGCCTCGCCCGGATGGTCGAACTCGACGTGTACCGCGGCATGACCATCCTCGCGGTGGTGCTGCACCACCTGACGGGTCTGGCGATCCGTCACGCGGCGGCGGGCTCGCTGCTCAGCGAGGGCCTGATGGTCCTCAACCGCGGCTCGCATTTCGTGGTGCCGGCGTTCCTCTTCCTCACGGCCCTGGTCCTCACCCGGTCCGCCCTACGCCGGTTCCACCTCGGCGCCTATGTCCGGTCACGCTTCCAGAAGGTGCTGGTGCCGTACCTCTTCTGGACGGTGGCGTACGTCGGCTTCCGCGTGCTCACGGCCCAGGACCCGCCCGGAGTTCTCGGGGACCCGGAACGCTGGCGGGTCTGGCTTCAGTACGGGAAAGGGTACTTCCACCTGTACTTCCTCCTGATCGCCCTGCAGTTCTCCCTGATCCTGCCCCTCCTGCTGCCCCTCTTCCGCCGGAGGCCGCGCTTCCTGTGGGTGCTGGTCGGCGCCGGCGGGCTGCAACTGCTGGTGTACCTGCTCAACCGTTCGGGCGTGCTCCATTTCCGCTTCCCGGCCACGATGGTTCTGTGGTACCTGCCGGTGCTCGGGCTGGGCATGTCCTTCGGGTCGAGCGACGTCCCCTTTGAGCGCTTCTGGTACCGCTGGCGCCTCTGGATCGTCGCAGCCACGCTCCTCACCTTCGCCTGGTACGTGCCCCTGTCCGTGGCCCTGCTCCAGGGGGCTACGGTGAGTTCCGCGGCGTACAGCCTCGCCAACTGGTCCTACACGACGGCCGCCTCGCTGGCCCTCCTGGGGCTCGCCCAGGTCCTCACCCGGGCCCCGGCCTGGCTGGTGAGGGTGCTCACCTCCTGGGCACGGTGAGCCTGCAGGTGTACCTGCTGCACCCGGCCGTCCTGCTGTTCCTGGAACGCCGGGGGTTTCCGGGAGACCCGGCCCGGTTCGTGCTTGTGCTCGTGGCTTACGGGGCCGTGGCGCTGGCCGTGCCGCTCGCCGTGGCGCGCCTCCTGGCCGGGACGCGGGTGGCGCAGTGGGTCTTCGGCCGTTGACCCGCTGGAGCCGGGGTAAGCCCCGGGAGCGCCGCCCGGAGGGCCCGTGTCCAGGGCTGGCTTTACACGACCTGAACAAGGGCCGGGTAGGGTACGGCGACCCAGCCCCTCCTCGCCGCCCCCCCTCGCCCCCGCGAAAGGTGACTGACCATGCCCCACCCCTTGCGCCTCGCCCTGCTGCTCGCCGGCCTGAGTGCGGCCCCGGCCGCCCAGGCCCGACTCGCCCAGACGGAGAACGCTCCCCTCTCCATCGAGCGGATGCGGGCGCGCGCCTACCCCGGCAGCGCCCTCACCACCCGCCAGACGCTCCGCCCGGGCGCGGGGTATGAACGGCGCGTGGTGTCCTACCTCTCGGACGGGCTGCGCTTAGACGCCCTGCTCACGGTTCCCAACGGCACGCCGCCCAAGGGGGGGTGGCCCGCCATCGTGTTCAACCACGGGTACATCCCTCCCCAGCAGTACCGGACCACCGAGCGGTACGTCGCCTACATCGACGCCTTCGCCCGCGCCGGGTTCGTCGTCCTGAAGCCCGACTACCGCGGCCACGGCAGCTCCCAGGGCGAGCCCGCGGCGGCGGCCTACTGGTCGCCGGAGTACACCGTCGACGTGCTCAACGCCTTTTCCTCCCTCCAGAAGTTGGAGGGCGTGAACCCGGCGCGCATCGGCATGTGGGGCCACTCGATGGGCGGGCACATCACCCTACGCGCCATGACCATCAACCCCCAGATCAAGGCGGGCAACATCTGGGCGGGCGTCGTCGGACCGTACGACCTGATCTTCCGGGACCTGCCCCGCTGGGGGAGCGGGTCCGGGGGGAACGACCCCCGCGCCCGGATGCTCGCGAGGTACGGCACGCCCGCCCAGAATCCCGACCTGTACCGGGCGATCTCCCCCAACTTCTTCCTCTCGGACCTGAAGGGACGGCCCCTCCAGCTTCACCACGGCACCGGGGACACCCACGTCCCCCTCAGCCTCTCGCAGGCGCTGGCGGGGGGCCTGAAGGCTGCGGGGCAGCCGTACACCTTCTTCACCTACCCCAGCGACGATCACAACCTCAGCCGGAACCTGAGCGTCGCGCTCAGGCGGTCCGTGGCGTTCTTCCGGCAGAACCTGTAGGCTCAGTGGGTCCGGCGGCGCACACCAGCACGTGTGCGCCGCCGGACTGGTGCTGGCCCGCCGAAGGGGGCTGCCCGAAGCCTCCCGCCGACCTGGCCCGGCCAAGTTGAGCCGCCTCGGCCCCACGCCTCTTCCTTGACGGAACCTTGAGCGCCCCACGACCTTTACACGATCTGAACACGGGGCTTCTTACGATGGCGGGGCAACCGGTTGATCTCTCGCGGCGTTGAACCGTCCGCCTGACTTTCCCCGCCCTTTCAAAGGGAGACGGCGTCTCCGGGCGTGGTCTTGTTGGTCTGCCGTCGGTCACGCGCCGAACCCGGCTGCACCCGGAGGTCCCCAGATGAAGACCCAGCAGCTTCGTCCCGCCGTCATCGCCGCCAGCGTCACGCTCCTCCTCGTCGCGTGCGGGGAGACTCCTCCGGCGGCCGGG
Organism: Deinococcus planocerae; assembly: GCF_002869765.1. Taxonomy (NCBI): domain Bacteria; kingdom Thermotogati; phylum Deinococcota; class Deinococci; order Deinococcales; family Deinococcaceae; genus Deinococcus; species Deinococcus planocerae. The sequence continues at coordinate 176,925 of NZ_PNOR01000002.1, forward strand.
GCGGCCACGTCACAGAGTTCGGAGACCACCCCGGTGCAGACGTCCGCTCCAGTCAACACCACGCCGCTGCGGGCCGAGAGTGACGCCAGCGCGGCGCAGGTCCAGGCGCAGCGTCTCAACCTCAAGCTCACGCCGGAGTACGTGCCCATCGGGCGGCGCTCCCTGGAGTCGTTGCGGCAGAAGGAGGCGGACGCCTTCAACATCGCCTACATGTCGCAGACGATTCGCCACCACCAGTACGCCATCTACATCTCCGAGGCCGAGGTGCGCAACGGCCAGCGTCCCGAGGCCAGGCAGGCCGCCCAGATGATCATCGAGCGGCAGACCCAGGAGATCAACCAATTGCGGACCTGGTTGAGGCAGTGGTACAACATCGACCCCGTGCGCGAGGAGCAGCGGCTGGTGGAGCGCGACCTCGACGCCCTGTTCCAGCTCACCCGCTACGAGACCCTGGCGGGCCGCCCGGTGGAAAGTGACCGAGCATGGCTCGAGGGCATCGTCCGCGGGCACGAGCGCGTCATCATCATGTCCCAGATCGCCGTGCTCAAGTCGAACCGCCCGGAACTGAAGAACTACGCCATGAGCGTTGTGAACATGCAGTCGATGCAGCGCGCCCAGTTCCAGGCCTGGCTGATGCTCTGGTACGGCCAGACCATCGAGACGCCCGCCTACTGAGCACCGGGCCCGGTTCGGGCGGGCAGCGGCCGTGGCAGGGGGACAACGCTGTCCCCCTGCTGTTCTTGAAGCGTCCTCTGGCCCACCGCAAACGCGGTTACACGATCTTTACACAGTTGCTGAACAATGGGCCGGTTGACCCGCCTTCGGACGGTTCAGGAGCAGGGACCCGTCCAGGCCGTGTACCTGGTCAACGGGAGGATGGGCCCTTCAGGCCCAGGAGGAGCACCTTGACGACCCGTGACTGCCTGATGATGCGCCGCCTCTTCCGCCTGGCCGGCGGGCGGCCTCCCCACCACGGCGGCAGGGCCGCCGGGACAGGGACGGCCAGCCGCCCGCCGGGAACCCGCGAGCATGGAGGTCGCGGGCCGTCCGGTCGGGCCGGGCACGGTCGTCCGTCCCTCCTGCGGGAACGCTCGTGAACATCGGGCCCGATGCCCTGAAGATCGGTCCGCTGGTGCTGGGCTGGTCGCAGCTCACGCTGGTGCTCGGCCTGCTGGCGTGGTCCTCCCTGGCCCGCTTCCGCGGGGCGGGGGTGGCCGCGGCCGTGGCCCTGGTCACCGCCCGCCTCTGGGCGACCCTGCCCGGCCTCTTCGGGAACCTGAGCCAGCCCCTGGGCGCAGGGGTGCTCGAACTGCTGGATGTCCGGCGGGGCGGCTGGGCGTGGGGGCCGGGCCTCGCGGCGGGGCTGCTGGCCCTCTGGTGGCCCCGACGGCGGCTGCCGGACCGGCTGGCCCTCCCGCTGCTCGTCACCGTTCTGGCGGGCGTGCTGCCCCTGCTGCTCCGACCCACCCCCGCCGTGCAGACGTTCCCGGAGGCGCGCTTCCCGCGCCTCGCGGGGGGCACGGTCTCCCGCCCGGTCGCGCTGCCCCGCCCGGGCGTGGTGAACCTGTGGGCCACCTGGTGCCCGCCCTGCCGGGCGGAGATGCCGCTCCTGATGCGGGCGGTCCAGGCGGGGGAACCCGTGGTGCTGCTGAACGTCGGTGAACCGGCGGGGCGGGTGGGGGCGTTCCTCCGCGCCTACCCGCCCGCGGGCGCCACTTGGCTGGGCGGGGAGGCGGTCACCGGGACGCTGCGGGTCAGCGGCTTCCCCACCACCCTGGCCGTGAACGCGCGGGGCCGCATCGTCGCCCGGCACCTCGGCCCGCTCAGCAGCGCTCAACTGCAAACCCTGATCCGGCAGGCGAAAGAGACCCGCTGATGGGAGGGCGGGCCCACCCTCCCTCGTGGACGCCCTGGGCTCCGCCCCGCTTCACCACCCGCCGCCCCCCGGGAAAAGGAGAACCTATGCCCACCAGGACCCTGCCGCTCGCCACCCTGACCCTCGCGCTCGTGGCCTGCTCCCCCGACCCCGTGCCCCCGGGGCCGCCCGTCACCCTCCAGTTCCTCGACGTGTCGGACTGGCACGCGCAACTCGACCCCCTGAGCGTGGGCAGCGGCACAGGTGCCTACCAGGTGGGCGGCGCGGCTGTGCTCAGCGCGTACTTCAAGCAGGACCGCGCGAGCAACCCCAACACCCTCACCCTCACCGGCGGCGATGCCTACGGGGCGTCCCCGCCCCTGTCGGGCTTCTTCGGTGAGGTGCCCGCCGTGGAGGCCATGAACGCGATGGGCTTCGACGCGGACACCTTCGGCAACCACAACTTCGACCGGGGCACGGCCTTCCTCCAGGGACTCATCGACCGGGCCAAGTTCTCGTACCTCTCCGCGAACCTGGAGAATCTGGGCGCGAACCTGAGGAACGTGGCCCCGTACAAGATCTTCACCGTCGGCGGGGTGAAGGTCGCCGTGGTCGGGCTGACCAACCCCGAGGCGCCCACCCTGGTCGCGCCGGGCGCGCTGGGCACCCTGGTGGTCACGGACCCCGTCGCGGCGGCGACCCGGACGCGGGCCGCCGCGCTCGCCCAGGGCGCCCAGGTCTTCGTGGCGATCACGCACCTGGGGGTGACCGGCCAGGACGCCTCGCGGGCGGCGACTGGGCCCCTGATCGATTTCGCCAAGAGCGTGCGCGGCTTCGACGTGATCTTCGGGGACCACACCAACGAGAAGTTCAGCGGCTTCGTGGGGGACGCCCTGGTCGTGGAGAACCTCAGCAAGGGCGCGAGCTACGCGAAGGTCAGCGTCACCTATGACCACGCGAGCCGCCGGGTGACGGACCGCGTGAACACCTTCGTCGAGCCGCGCGTGGACGCCGTCACGCCCGACCCCGCCGTCGAGCAGGTGCTCGCCCCCTACCGCGCCCAGCTCGCCCAGCAGCTCGACCGCCGAGTCGGGGTGGCCACCGACGTGTTCCCGCGTGGGGGCAATGTCGAGCGGTTGCAGGAGGTCGCGCTGGGCGACCTGATCGCGGACGCCTTCCGGGCCCGCTACGGCACCCAGCTCGCCATCCAGAACGGCGGCAGCATCCGCAGCCCGCTGCCCTCCAGCTACGCGCCGCAGGACAAGAGCCTGCGCCGCCCCGCTCCCGGGTACCAGCCGGGGCCGCCCTACGACCTGGTGGCCGGGGACGTGTACTCGGTGCTGCCCTTCGGGAACACCGTCGTGACCCGCACCGTCACGGGCACGCAGCTCTACGCCGCGCTGGAGAACAGCGTCTCGGCCCTCCCCGCCGCCAGCGGGCGCTTCCTGCAGGTCTCGGGCTTCTCGTTCACGTACGACGTGAGCCGGCCGGTGGGGTCGCGCATCGTCAGCGTCACCCTGGACGGCGGCACGCCGATCCAGAGGGACGCCACGACCTACACCCTGGCCCTGAGCGACTTCACCAACAGCGGCGGGGACGAGTACACCATGTTCGCTGACGGGCAGGGCACCACCCGGGAGCCCGACGCGCAGGTGGTCCTCGAGTACATCCAGGGGCTCGGCACGGTGACGCCCACGGTCGGGCAGCGTATCCGGGCAGTGGGCGGAAATTGAGGCGCTGAGAGGGGACAGGCCCGCTCGATGGGGGGTGAATCCATCCCGCCGGGACCGGTGGACGGCACCTGATTTTCGGAGGCTGGGCCAGGATTTGGGAGGGAGAGGAGGTCGCTCCCGGATGGGGGTGCCGCGTTCTGACCGTCACCGTCGCGATTGAAGCGGTGTTGCCGATCCGCACGCTGCGCATGAAAACGGCCCCGGCGGCGCGGACGACACTCCACCTGCGGGAACACCCCCGCCGGAGGTGACCGGCGCCGCCTCTTCGTTACGCTCTGAACATAATATCCCATAATGAGGGGGCATGACGTCCTCATCCCCCTTTGGTGTCCATCTCTCCCATCCAAGTCCCCTCCCCGAGATTCCTCCACCGCCCGGCCCCAGCCTCGAGCTGCTGACCGCTCTCCGTTCCGCCAGGGCCGCCGAGTCCGCAGCGCAGGCCACCTGGGCGACAGGTCTCGTGGCGCTGCTCGCCTTGGTGGCGACGGGCCTCGCCACTTACTTCGCATGGAGGGCCTTGCAGTCGTGGCGACGGGCAGCGCTCGCCGAGCAAGAACTCAGTCGGGTCATCGACGCCCATCAGGCTTTGCATGACTTGGAAGGCACCATCCACTCTGCTCGCTCTCCATGGATCCTCAGGGATTTCGGGGAAGACGAGCGGCAACAGACGCCGGAGGAGACCGCCGAGCGTGATCGTAAGCGCAGTCGCCAGTTCAGGGAGGATCTTTATCGCCTCACCTCTGGGTATAGACGTGCCACGGTCGGCCTGGACGAAATCTGGGGCAACGAGTTCAAAACGGCCAGGGAAGAACTGGAGAAGCTGACACACGAACTCGCCCTGGCCTCCGGGTACTTGTACGAGGAGCGCAATTCGGCCATGCAGGTCATTCCGATGTACTGGGAACTGATGGGCCGACCTCGACCTGCCAGGGATGACCTCCCAGAGGTGACGCGGGACATGGTGGACGGGCGCACGGCCAGCATTCAGCGCACCATCGATAGAGTCCGGTCATTTCACCTGGAACGCCTCCACACCTACCGTGAGGGTCTCCCGAGACCTGCAAGTCACGGCGACAGGAGGTCTGCATTCTGAGTGTCCAGACCTCTGCCACCGGCCAAGTGGACCGCAGGATGAGGTCGTCTGGCTTTTGAAACGGCTCCCCACGCTCCCGGAACCGGAGATGTTCCCGAAGCCTTCACCTTTCCGGCAGGCTGTCGTCGAACCAGGTGACGAGCTGGGCCAAGAGGCCCGGCCGGAAGACGTCCAGAATCTTCAGAACCTGAAGGACGCCGTGCCGGGCGGAGTCCACGCCGAGCCGTCACACGGGCAGTGTGCTGCCGTGGACCCCCGCGAGGCGGTCGAGCACCAGGTACCCGGTGAGCGGCTGGAGGTATTCGCCCTTCAGCCGCAGGTGTCGGATGACCTTCACCTCGATGAGCGGGTCGTCGATCAGCAGGTCTGCGTCCGCGCCCCCGAACCGTCCGGAAGGGCAGGCGACGTTTGATCCCGACGGCGGCAAAATCCAGCGCGAGGGGCAGCGGCCGGCCCATCTGTGCCAGGCAGGCGGGAAACGAGAGCGTCCGGTGCTCATCGAGCAAGGCCTGAAGCCGACTGACGAGTTCCGGGGCGCGGTGAGCCCGCCGCATCACGTCGAGGAGCGTCGTCCGTCCATCCGTGATGAGCAGGCCGTACCCCCGCTCCGCACAGAGCGCCTTCATCGCGCCCCACTTGCTGAGGTTACGCTGGCCGCCATGCACAGCGGCGGCTTGACCTCGATCAGGACAGCCCGCACGTCGTGCAGGTGCATGAGGATGTCCGGGAAGTACCGCCGGGCGCGCCCCTCATGTTCGTAGGAATCGCCAGCGGCTGTTCCTGGTACGCCCGCACGGCGGGGTGGGCCTCCAGGTGTTGCAGGACGCGCCCCTCCGTCTTGGAGTCGTAGGCCACCGGGTGGCCGAGGTTGCGGCTGTAGAACCCCTCCCCGTCACGGGGCTCGCGGGCGCGGAGCAGCGGGCCAGCAGGCCCAGTTCCTCCGGAGTGTAGGCACGCTCCCCGCCTGGAAAGCGCACGTCGCGCAGGAGGTCGGCCAATCGACCGTGCAGGACGCGCTGCCACCGTTCCTCGGCGAGCAGGTCGCACAGCAGGGTCTTGGCCGCCGCGTGAATGGTCACCGTGACACCGCGGTCCTTGTTTTCCCTCGCCAGCCCCTCCACCAGGTGAGCGCCGACATGGAGGTCAAGGTGGTCCAGGTGGTGCACGACGACCTGGGCGGTCCGATCCGGAGAGAGCAGACTGGTTTCGTCATGCGTGAGCGGCCGCAAGGCGTGGCCCAGATGCCGCAGGGGTCGGTCGACGTTCCCGCGTTCGGCACGGCTGAGCTGGTACCGGACGGTCCGGCGGCAGCGCAGCAGGACCTGCCGAACCCGTTCACGGGTGACGCCGTGGCGCAGGCCGATCTCTTCTAGGGTGTGGCTGCGACCGTCTTCCAGGCCGCGGCTACCTCGCGGTCGCGCTCCTTGCTCAGGCTCAGGACCAGGTCGTCCAGCCTGGACTGGATCAGCAGGCCCAGGTCAGGGGGGGCGTGAACGGAGGGCACGATGCTGTGGTCTCCATAGAAATAGAAGCAGCCCTGCTGGTGCGCCGTGGCCCCCGACGTGACGTCAGACCAGGAGAGCCCAGTCGGGGAGCGTGGGCGGCGGGCCGGGGTCACGCACGTTGACCAGCCGCAGCAACCGTCCCTCGTCGGGCGCCCTCTGCCACTCCACGTCCCGCTCCACGTCATACGGCCGTCGGTTGCGCCAGGCCACGTACTCCTGCAAGGTCCGCACCCGCAGTTCCCCCTGCCCGGTGATGCGCAGGACGTGGTCCCCCACCCGGTACCAGCCGGGCGCCACCTGGAGCCGCACCACCTCGTGTGGCGAAGAGGCGAAGCTGTCCAGCAGTTGCGCGATCAGGCGGCGGAGTTCCTCGTTGTACCGTTGGGCCGCCTCGTGCGCCCGGTCCTCCAGGATGGGCGGCGTCCACCCCTGGGGCACGTCAGGGACGTGGAGCTGGCCCACCGTCCAGCGGACGAGCAGGGTCCGCGCCCGCTCGCCGAGGTCCACCGCCCGGTGCACCGGCACCGCCTCGCCGGGGACCAGTGGCTGGTCGCGATGGTGCAGTCGCTGGGCGGCCGCCTCCACGTCGAGGGCCTCGCGGGCGCGGGTCTGGAAGGCTGCCAGCACCTCCGGCAGGGGGCCTCCCAGGGGAATCCAGCCGTGGTCCTCGTCCAGCCTCAGACCGTGCGTCTCGGCGAAGCGTCGCAGCGGCGCCAGGTCCTCCGCGTCGGGCAGGAAGAGCGCGGGCAGGCTGTCCTGTCCGGCCGTCTCCTGTGGGCTGACCTCGAACTGGTCACTCTGGAGCCAGGTGTCGCCCGACCACAGCAGCACCCGCACGTAGCCCTCCTCGGAGACGGCGAGGGCGGGCAAGGTGAGGAGCTGGCCCTGCACCCCGAAGGTAAGCGTGTCCGAGACCCCGATCCGCTCCAGCAACTCCTCCCGCGTCATCTCCCAGGGCTGGTTGTGAGGAAGAGGACGTAGCACCCGCTCGCGCAGGTCTCCCGCGAGCGTCTCGGCGATGGCCTGGCTGCGGAACAGGTCGAAGGCGAGCAGGTGAGCGGCGTAGGTCAGGTGGTCCTGGTCGCCCCATGACACCACCCGGGGCACGTCCTCGGGGAGCTCGTAGCGGTAGTCCGGGGTGAGCGGCTGGCCGTCCCGCTGGAGGTAGCGCGGCTGGCCCAGGTGCCCGGAGTAGGTGGGGTTGGGGGAGGCTTCCGGCATAGCTGGAGGGTAGAGGTTTTTGTCCGAGGTCGTGAGACGCAGGGAACGAGAAAACCTCGGGCAGCCTGGAGCAGCGGGCCTCGTCGAGGCACAGATTGTTCTTCCCGTCCCGCGAGACCAAGCCACGCTCGATCAGCCGCTTCACTGCGGAGCGGGCTTCGCGGCTGGGCAGGGTATGATCCACGCGTGGTGCTGGGAAGGGGAGCAGCCGGGCTTGCCCGGCCGCGCGCCCTCCCCTTGACCAGTCCGGGGCGGCGCGGGCCTCCGCCCGGGGCCTGGCGGTGGCGACCCTCACGGTGCTGGAGGAGGAACCAACTCAGCCGTTGTAGGGGCTCGGCGGCGCATGAGCACCCCCAGCGGTGGGTCGTCTTTAACAACGCTTCATGTAAAGTGTCTCCACTGCGCCGGGCACTTTCGGGTGCTCGCTCTTGCTGAAAGGAAGGCCGTCATCAAGCATTTGTTGATCGTCGAGGACAACGAACAGGACTTGGAACTGGCCCGGGTCGCCCTGGAGTTGAGCGACGTGCGGTGCGCGGTCAGCGTGGCGCGGGACGGTGCCGAGGCCCTGGACTTCCTCTACCGTCGGGGAGCCTACGCCGGGCGGCCGGAAGGACACCCCGACCTGGTGCTGCTCGACCTGAAGATGCCCCGGGTGAACGGGCACGAGGTGCTGTGCACCATCAAGGAGGACGAAACGCTCCAGACCATGCCGGTGGTGATCTTCACGACCTCGAACCTGCCGCAGGACCGCGCGGCCAGTGCGGCGTGCGGCGCCAACGAGTACGTGGTCAAGCCGGAAGGGTTCGGGGCGTTCGTGGAGACGATCAACCGGCTGGGACAGCGGTGGCTCGCGCTGGAACAGTCGGCGTGAGCCGCCCCTCTGGGTCCAGCTACTGGGGTGGAGACCACGAGGAGAACGTCAGGCGATTGATGTTGCCATCCACCGCCACCGTGCCGACCCGGTGTTTCGAATCGATCCTCCCGCGGGTGGGAGAGACGAGGTCCATCAGGTTGGACAGCGCGACCGCAGCCTGGGCCAGAAGGGAGCCCAGGTTGGTGTTGGAAAATGCCTGCTGCTGGGCCGAGAGGGCCTCATGGTTAACGATCCGCTCCCTCATCCGCTACCCTGCTTCCTCCAGCGTCCGGGCGTCCTGCACGAATCCAGCCAGCAGACCAAGCTCGATGGGTGAAGGCGAGGGTGGGGGCGGCTGCGGGGGGGGCATCGGGACGCATCAGCATGGCGAACACTTCCTCGAAGAGGGGTGCCAGGGCCGCGTCGAGTGAGGCCACCAGGTGTGAGCCATCCGTGTCCTCCAACTGGAGGGACGACAACCGCGCCGTCGCGGCTTCCACGGCGCGCCGCACAGCGTGTTCATCGTAGGACATGACCAAGCCTCGAAAAAAGCGCAACACGGGAGATTCCGTATTACGCCTGACTGCTCACTGGTCTGGTGATTAAGGGGAGATCAGTAGATTTTGCCAGGGCGTCTCTCTTCGCTTTAATGAGTCAATATCAGATTGAAGACCTGTGGCAGTTAAAACGCCCTTTATTCGATATGACCCGGTAGCTACGTAGCTGCCATTGTTGTTCTTCAAATCCCAACTCGCAACGAAGTTGACTTCCTCTCCGGCCATTAGATTGCTCACTTGAAGTATATTGGTCGGTGGCCTTCCGTTGTTAAAGTTCCATATCTCGCTGTCCCCCTGGTATATAATTATGTCAAATGCTGGCTGGTTGCCAAAGTACACCATTGCCGATTGGTTGCAGATATTCTTTGCCGTAAGAGTTATCGGTACTCGTCCATCAGACCCTAGGTTTCCTACTGTTAACTTCAAACCTAAACATGGTAGAACAGCAGTGTAGCTGCTACTGTTCGTACTTGTGACACCACCTGGTCGCGTACTGCTGATAGACTGGCAAGAAGCTAGCAGGAGTGGAAGGGCGAGGATGAAGTTGGGAAACTTGGCGAGGTTGGATAAGCTTGCCATATTGCACCCCCATTCATGTTTACCTGATGGTCAGAGTTCCCAGATCTCGTTCAATTCCACTTAAGGGGCTAAAAACAATATTGTTTTGCGATTTTGCCCCTCCCCAATGAATGCCAAGCAGATTCACCACATTATAAGATGGACCAGGCGGATTAACAGGAATCACTGTGTATGTCTCGTACACAGGAGAGCCACTGTCACCCGGATTTGCTTCGTAGTCGGCCCCAAACTGGCATAATCGTACAACCGTATCTCCCGTTGATCCGGTATTATAGCAGGTTCGCGTAATTTTTCCTCCGGTTGTCCCGGTAGTTCTTCCGATCCTGACGACACCTTGGCCCATAACCAGATTGTAATTCTTGCCCGTAAAGGCCAGAAACGGGCCACTATCCCGAATCGTTATGGGAGAAATCCTGTTGTTGGTAACCATAAGGTTGCCGAAGTTGGTAAATGTGCCGGGAATATAGCTTGCGAAATTTGCATCACTAAAACGACAATTAGAGTTCGTGGGACAGCCATTTATATTAGTAAATGGGATAGGGTCTGTCGTTTCAACTCCGATAGCATTATACCCCTGTGTATATTGCACATTGTCCAGACTTGCAATTCTACTACTGCAATGACTATTGGTCACAAAACCGTAAGTGCCATTCAGGTAAGCATTAAATCCCAGTGTGCAGACATAACCAGGGAACTCAATTTGAAGTCCTCCGGCAATAGGACGATAATAATCTTGGAGAGTGGCTGATGGAGTTGGTGTCTTTCCAATCTCTAGTAAGACCGCATTCTTCGGAACACCTAGACTGGTCAGAAGCTGGTTTACTTGTGAGAATTCTGCATCGTTTGAGACCGCTATTGTAATACGATTCCGACTCTCGTCAATATCTGTGAAAACAACTTCCGAGAACTTGACTTTGCTAAGAATCCTTTTGTACCAATAATCCAAACTCTTAAAGGAGTACGCACCTTCCTTGAGCTTGACTTCGGCGGGTACAGTTTCGCTGGCAGAAGAATTCAAGTTGGAGGCGGCTTTTTTATTCGATTTGAACAATACCTCTTGTCCAAACACCTCCGTTACGGCATTCTTTACCCTGATCTTTTTATTTGAGTCCTCAGCATCAAAAACGCCTCCCGTAGGAGGCTGCACGTACACCTCTAAATCCCCATCTTGATTGAAAAACATCCCCCCAAAGTCATCGATCTTAGAGGCAACTTTAAGGAACTTATCGTCCAAGGTCTGCGAAGCATCCTCTTTCACGGTTTGGCTGGCGAGAGGCGTACCAGGATTGGCAACGGTTGTGTCGCCTGGCGTCTCATCCTGGGAGCAGGCCACGAGCAGAGAACATGTCAAGGTCAGCAGGGCAAGCGGTTTCCTCACAGAAACTCCCTTCAACAGCCAATGGGGTCAATCAACTCTAATTTCCGGAGCTATAAACTGACGACACACCTCCTTTGACTCCATACCTATGAGCAGGGAATGACAAAAGGGTTCCGAGTAGATCACATTGAGAGCCCCCGCAAACCGGAGTCAACCGTTTCTTGTTGTTGATAACTTATCAATATACTTAAAATTCAACGGTCGTGGTGAGCAGGACATGAGGCTTATGTTTGTTTCGAGAGCCGTCATCCCCTACCGGAGAGATATGAGGATATCGGTTCCAGGGTTCTGCCCTTGATGTCCAGTGGAGTTCCAGGCTGCTGGACGGCATGACGCCACAGCCACCGTCCTCAAGCCATCTGAGTGGAGGTCTTACTCCCGCTCCTCACCTTCCACATGAGCCTTATGCCCGTGACGCTTCCCCGCCACCTCCTGCTGATTGTCGACAACCCCGCCGGTCTGCTGCTCGCCGAGGAGGCCTTCGCGGCGCTGGGGGTCAAGTCCACGTAACCCCCTGCGAGAGTGGCCGGTCGGCGTTGGACACCATGCGGCGCCTGGGCGCCCCGCTCCCCGACGTGGTGCGGCTGGACGTGAACATGCCCGCGATGAACGGGTTCGAGGTGCTCGGGGCGATGAAGGCCGACCCGCAGCTCGCCCTGATCCCCGTGGTGATGCTGACGACGTCCAATAGCCAGGACAACATCCGCCAGGCGTACACCCTGCACGCCAGCTGGTACCTGCTCAAGTCGGTGAACTTCGCGCAGTTCCTTGAGCAGGGGGAGAGCTTCGTAGAGTTCTGGACCAGCCGCCGCCTGGTGCACTGGCCGGAACAGTGTGCCTAGGGGCGTCGGGGTCCGTCTCGCCCAGGGGAAGACCGTGTTGGGACAAGCTTCGGAACTCCTCCTTGGCCCTGGCCGCGAGGGTACCTCCACTTGGTCGGCGCCCCGTGGAGGAGAACGGCCTCCCCTCTCGGCCTGCCTGAGTCTTCAGGCGGGCATCTGGGTGCGGCGCTGGGGCTTGCCGCGTTTCTCGGTGTACATCCGTTCGTCCGCGAGGCGAACGAGCGCCCCGCTGCTCCTGACCTCCGCAGCACTCGCACTCCCCACGCTCGCCCCCACCTCCAGGAAGCCCGCCTGCTGTACCTGAAGGACCGCTGCCCCGACCGCCTTCTGCACGGTGGGGAGGTCGTCCACCTCGCACAGCACCGCGTACTCATCGCCCCCCAACCGGAAGGCCATCGTTTCCGTCCCGAGGTGCCGTTGCAGGGCCTGGGCGAACTCGCGCAGCAGCTCGTCCCCCGCCGCGTGGCCGCGCGTGTCGTTCACGCCCTTGAGCCCGTCGAGGTCGAGCAGCACCACCGCCAGGTCAGGGCGGCTGGCCCAGGCCTGGTCGAGGGCATGGTCGAAGGCCCGGCGGTTGGCGAGTCCGGTGAGGGGATCGAGGAGGGCCGAGCGGCGCAATTCCACCATCTCCCGCCCCGCGCCCCGCAGGAGCCAGTCGCCCAGCCCGCCTAGCCCCAGGGCCAGCAGGACGTTCCAGGCCACGCCGGACAGATGCGTCGGGTCCAGTGGCAGGGCGAGGGTCCCGACCACCAGGCTGTACAGCAGGAAGACCACCGTCCCCCGGAAGCCGAAGTAGACGGCGGCCAGGGCAGCGGGGAGGATCAGGACGGCGGTGTAGCCGCCGAGGTCGGGCGTGAGGGCCCAGCCCACGCCGTGGAGTTGGTCGATCCACAGGGCGAAGGGCGCCAGGGCGGCGTAGAAGAGCAGGATGCCCGAGAGGGGGTGAAGGCGGCCGAGCGCCATGCTCACCAGAATGATCAGGGTGAAGGCCGCGTCCTGCTCGAGGCGGGAGAACTCGCCGGAGAGCAGGTGCAGCCCCAGGCTGACGATCAGGACCGCCCAGGCGGGCCACCACCCCAGGCGCAGCAGGCGGGTGCGCGGTGTCAGGGAGGCCGGGACCGGTCGGGGCGCGGCCTTCGGGCGGGAGGCGCGGAACATCACGGCCAGGACGGTCGGGTTGGGAGGGCGGGGGCGGACATGGCCCTCATCCTGCACGCTGCGGCCTCACAGAAGCCTCTCCCCAGGGCGCGGATGTGCGGCGCGTTGATCACCGGACCCGTCCTGGACGGCCTTTTCACGTCCTCGGCTGCTAGGCATGGGGGCTGTCAGCGGGCTACCCACCCGGTTCCCGCCCGCCCGAGTGATGGCGGTGTTCGGTGGGTGCGCTGCCCTGCAACGGCTCAACCCGGGGGTGCGGCGGTGGGAGAACTGGGCAAAGGCCCGTACAGGGGATGAGCTGCCAGCTTCCCGTCAGGGGTTCGTCACTTACCTCTCCTACCGTCAGCCCATGGTCACCCGGCTCACCGCGCTCTTCATGCTCGCCCTGAGCTTCGCGGCGGCAGCGCCTTCCGAGGTTCTCTATTCCAAACAACTCGACTTCCGCACTGATCGCGAGACGCGCGTCGATCTGGACCTCGGCGCCCCAGCGCTGGTCGGGGCGATCAACACGCCGGGGGAGTATGTGTTCGCCCCCCGGGTCAGCTTCCTGTTCCAGAAATTGCGCCCCACCTTGCCCGCGCCTTTCGCGCCGGGGTACATCCTGAACGAGGTGCCCTTTCGGGTGGTGGCCCACTACCGGGTGTACGCCCAGTCCCCGCTGACGCCCAGCGTCCTGAGCTTGGTGCTTCCGCTCGACGGGGTGAAGCCCGGGGACCTGCTGCGGGGGTATCTCTGGGACGGCGAGCAGTACACCGAGGTAGGGCATATGGCGCCGCCGGGAGCGTTGGTGGCGCTGGCGCAGTTCTCGCCCCGCTTAACAACCAAGAACTTCGGGTATGGCACGCGCGTCCTGGTAGTGGCGGTGGACAAACGGCGGCTCACGCCGGTCTGCCAGAAACGGGGGGGAACCGTGCAGGACGACTGGTGTAACGCCTCGGGTTGGCCGGCTGGCCGTCCGTATTAGAGGAGGTTCGTCATGATGGCGTCTCCTTTTTTCGAGGCTCAACTCCATCTGCGCACAACCAATTCACCCTCAACCTTCAGGGCAATTTCAGAAGGAGAGCTGGCCTGGCTCAAAGGAGAAGGCGGCCCGCGAGGCCGCCTTGATTTCTCTAAGTTAGCGTCGGATGTACGCAAAGTCAAATTATGCAGCCGGATTGGTCCTACTTCTTGGCCCTGGTGGTGCTGCGCCCGCGCGTCGTCTTGGCCTTGGCGCCCCTGGTCTTCTGGGCGCGGGATTGGCCGAGCTGCTGACCCTTTTCAAAGCTCGCCTGCATCTTGCGCCGGGTCTCCTCGGCGAGGGTTTTGAAATCGACCGCTCCTGACTCAATGTTCTCGACGGTCGGCTTCACCTTGGCGTTGCGGCTGGGGACCGCGGCCAGCTCCTCGTTCATCTGCTGGAACCAAGCCTCGTACTTCGGGGTCACCTCGATGACCAGCTCGCGGGCCTCCCGGATGCCTGTCTCGTCGCTGCCCCGGCGGCGGTAGGTCTTGCTCAGGAGTTGCACCTGCATAACGACGGGGAAGCGCTCCCAGCCGAGAAAATCTGGGAGTGTCTACGTCACAGATTCTGGGGGAGCGCGTCCGCATTCTGGCAGATGAGTTCCTGGCCGTTCCAACC